>CAZNNK010000198.1:0-9094 GCA_964574085.1 uncultured Coleofasciculus sp. | reverse complement strand
GGGAACGCTACCCCCGTTATAACCCAGTCCGCGCAGGCGGACTTTGTTTGTGTAGTAGCGATTTCAATCGCCATGGCTGTCATGGGATTCTGCCCCTCAATTCTGCCCCCAGGAAACTTGATGTAAACTCTAAAGGTCGTGTTTCTCTATTGGTAACTACACCCACCCGCCTGATTCAATTTCTTACTCTAACGTTATGCGCTCTACCCTAAAGACGCCAACCTCGTCTCACGCTTGGCAGGATTTGCCCCTGGCGCAAGTGCCAGACTCTCTACAACTGGATAACATTAAAACCCAGTTGGACTTAATCTTGCTGGCGCTGGAAGCCTTGGCGGGTATTGGTTCTGAAGCAATGCTACAAGCAGCGGCTGACTTAAACTTAGAGTCAGTGGTGTCCGATCGCGTCGGGTTATGGCGTCTACGTCAGTCTAACCCTCAGCGTAAAAGTTCAGGGGGGCGTAAAAAGTTGGATGTGGAAGAAGCGCGATCGCTGGTTTTGATTATTTGCCATTTAGCCAAACAGCATCAAGAACTCATCCGTCGGGCTGTAGCCCTATTAGAACAAATGACCGAACAAAAGAGTGAACCCCATCGGACTGCTTTGTTAGGCGATTATCTCGATACATTTATTAACACCTATCAGGAACGGATGGAGCAAGGAGACAATGTATCCATGGATGTACTCAATCAACTGGCATTCAAATTACTCATTGATTTACTCTTCTACAGTGATTCTCATGGTCATCGGCGTCTCTGGTTAGCCTTATTAGGTTCAGCGTCTGCGTAGGGGCGGGTTTAGGAAATAATATTGATGGTTATCCTTAGCTTGGCTGCAAAACCCGCCCTTTCTTTAATGGCAAGAATTATTTGACAAATGACTAATAACTATGCCCTTATCTAGCTCAGTTCTACGCCGCTATACGCCACCTACCTGCACTCTGGAAATTGTGGCAAAAACGTCACCCCTGTCGCGCTGGGTGGGGAAGTCTGTTGTGAAAGACTTACAGTTTGAATTACATTTTGATGATCCGCGACAGCCTGACGAAAAACTGGTGACGATAAAAGGCGATCGCACAGAACTGGATGTCTTATATGAGGCAGTCAGTCACTACGTCCAAAACTTCCTCAACACCTCTCCCCAACCTTTACCCTGGATGAAACCAATACCTTCTGCACAACCGGATCATGCAGAAGACTCTGACTCTACCCCTCCAGAACCCACCTCTCCGGTTTCATTAATTACCGCTGATCAACCTCCAGACAATCAAGAGTCTGAACTACCCACTACAA
This sequence comes from uncultured Coleofasciculus sp., assembly GCA_964574085.1. GTDB lineage: Bacteria > Cyanobacteriota > Cyanobacteriia > Cyanobacteriales > Coleofasciculaceae > Coleofasciculus. The sequence continues at coordinate 7,804 of CAZNNK010000198.1, read as the reverse complement.
AATTACAACCCTTAAAACAATGGACACTGCCATTAGGCGTTACCCTACAACCTAAAGGCTTAGTCACCCATGAATTAGTTCTCGGTCAACTGGCAAACGAAGACTCTGGATCAGTTGTTTACCTAAGTGTTCTCCAACTGTTCGACTTAGCCACAGCCCTAGATGATTATGCCGCAGAAATCGTAGCCTTACCCAATCTCAATCATACTGATACTGCCAAAGTCTTACCCCTTTGGACAAAAGCCGCCGCCGTTGTCGTCTTAGCCGTAGGAGTAACGACAGCAGGAGTGAGATGGTTCAATCAATCCCAATTGACTCAGGAAACTGCAAGCCTCAGTTCAGATTCGGATTCAACCGAAGAAGTTCCCTCAAACCTGGCTCAAGAACTGCCTACACCAACACCATCCCCCTTACCTTCGCCGCCCTCACCCGTTCCGACGCCAACGGTACCACCTTCATTAGCCAACGCGCCCACAGTACCTCCCCCCAAACCCGTTAAACCCCCAGCACCATCGACTCGGAGTTCATCATCAGCACCTGCACCCCAACGTCAAGAGATTGCCATCACGCCTCCACCCCAGCGCCCTGCGGCTCAACCTGCGCCGAGTACAGCCGCATCTCCGTCAACTTCACCCCCTACCCAACCCAATCGCCCTCCAGCACCAAGTGGGAATGTGCCAAAGTCCCGGAGTTCGACCCGAGTACCCGCGACACCTCCACCACTGCCCGTATTTCCCCCTCTTGATGTCACTCCAGCTACACCAGAACGCCCCGACGTGATGAATAGTCCATCAGTAACCGCCCGTCGTCCTTCTTTGCCAACGGATACGGAGATAGAGTCAACCGAGTTAGATGATACCAATGATGCCGCTAGAGGTAGACTCTTTGACACAATTCCCCAAGTTGCCCAAGCAAGAACCTACTTGCAACAGCGATGGCAACCGCCAGAGGATGTGACAAAAGCGCTAGAGTATCGGCTATTTATCGCCCCAGATGGTTCCATTAAACGGATTATTCCTCTGGGACAAGCCTCACAAGTTCACATTCAAGAAACTGGCATTCCTTTAGTCGGTGAACCATTTGTTTCACCCGTTGAAGGAGACAGGAATCCCACCATTCGGGTTGTCCTGAATCCAGAGGGTCAAGTTGAGACATTTTTAGAGGATATGCAGTAAAAGAAAAGAAGGATAGGGAACAGGGAACAGGTAAGGTAGAATTTCGAGTTAACTTCCTCATCTTCCCCATCTCCCTCACCTTCCCCATCTCCCCCAGCTCCCCCTGCTTCCTCTGCTCCCTACCCCCCCACAACACTTATTCAGCAGCCCCTATTTATTAGGGATTCCAGTTGCGGATAGCCTTGAGTACCTGAAGCAACAGAAGGGCGCGATCGCTCTCGAGTAAACTTAATGTTGGCATATACTGATAAGTCAGCACTTCTGCTTTAGCGACATGGAAAAACTGATAGGTTGCGCCGTTGGTGACTAAACCCCAAACAGAAGACTGCTGTTCCAGACTTGGATAGGCATAGGTTAGCATTTGAGCAATTCCCGAAAATTCTGAAGCAGCTACGTTCTTACTTTCAACAATCAGCACCCAGAGCAAAGTTGCCAGCGATGTTTCAACCCTTCGATTCACCGCCACAAGGTCAAAACGTCCCCGAATATGGGTATCTTTATCTTCGATATAAATTTGCTGAATATCCTCTTCAACTCGTAACTCAATCGGGGAGCGGTTGTAACCTGCTAATCTCAGCATGGGATTGATAGAAATTAACTTGGCTTGCCCTTCAGAGACTTTTCCACGCCGGAGATACGCTAGAAAATCGGCTCGAATTTGTTGCAGTTCTTGCCAATCCAAGTCGGTGAGAGGTTCTAAGGTTAGGAAATCATTAAAGCTACCATCGTACATCGGTATGAAACCGAGTATAGTCTCAACCTCTTCTAGCGTAATCTCCCTAGCTCTGAAGATAACCATAATTTTGACTGAAGACGTTCCTCAAAAGACAATAGGGCAATCTTCACCTACCTTACTTGCCTCATACGCTACAAAAATCATAACCTAGTGGTGCGATCGCACAGGGGATTTTATCACCGACTTTTCGCCACCCCACTGTATTGTGGAAAAATTCCCCCCATCGGAAGAATCGCGATCGCCCATCAAGGCGTATACTATGGGGAATTGGGAATTGGAAGACCCTAAACCGGAGAATTCCCTGATTCCCATTGCCCACTACCTAAACTACAATGCGCGTTTTACTCCTCTATCCCCAGTTTCCCAAATCGTTCTGGTCTTTTGACAAAGCCATTGAACTGGTTGGACGCAAGGTAACTCTGCCGCCCTTGGGTATGATTACAGTGGCAGCGATATTGCCTCAGACGTGGGAATTCCGCCTAGTAGATCGAAATGCACGGTTAGAAACTCAAGCCGATTGGGATTGGGCAGATTTAGTCATTGTATCCGGGATGATTGTGCAGAAACCTGATTTACTGCACATCATTCAGGAAGCCAAGCGGCGCGGGAAGACTGTTGCAGCCGGGGGTCCCTATTTTACCTCTGTACCCGATACTGCATTACAAGCGGGGGTCGATTTTCTAATTTTGGATGAGGGAGAAATTACCTTACCCAAGTTTGTCGAAGCGCTGGAACGCGGAGAAACCTCTGGTGTATTCCGTTCTGATGGAGAAAAGCCGGATGTTACCAATACCCCGATTCCTCGCTATGATTTACTGAATTTAAGTGACTACAGTGACATGTCGGTACAGTTCTCTAGAGGCTGTCCGTTTCAGTGTGAGTTTTGTGACATTATTGTCCTGTATGGGCGCAAGCCACGCACGAAAACCCCAGAACAACTCCTTGCCGAATTACAACGACTCTATGATTTGGGGTGGCGGCGTTCGATTTTCTTAGTGGATGATAACTTTATTGGCAATAAGCGCAATGTCAAGCGATTACTGCGAGAAATGAGTCCTTGGATGGCGGAACGCGGCTATCCGTTCCGCTTAAGTACCGAAGCTTCTGTCGATTTGGCACAGGATCAGGAATTACTGGATTTAATGATAGCGGCTAACTTTACGGGTGTGTTTTTGGGTATTGAGACACCGGATACGGAGAGTTTATCCCTCACCCAAAAATTCCAAAATACTCGCAACTCCCTGATGGAAGCCGTACAAACGATAAATAAGACTGGACTGCGGGTGATGGCAGGATTTATTATTGGCTTTGATGGGGAAAAACCCGGAGCAGGCGATCGCATTATCCAGTTTGTAGAAGCCACAGCGATTCCTCAAGCCATGGTGAGTATGCTGCAGGCGTTACCCAATACCGCGTTATGGCATCGACTTAAGCGAGAGGAGCGTCTGTTAGAAGAAAATAAGGAAGCGAATATTCACCAAGGAACCCTAATTAATTTTATCCCCACTCGTCCTGTCGAAGACCTGGCTCGCGAATACGTCAGTTGTTTCTGGGAATTGTATGAACCCCACCGCTATTTGGGGCGAGTGCATCGCCATTTCCTCCAGATGCAACCCACGCCACACAAGCGTAAATTCAAGATACCAGACTGGATGACTCTACGGGCGCTATTAATTATTATGTGGCGACAGGGAGTCAAGCGTTACACTCGGTTCCAATTTTGGCGTCAATTATTCTCCATTTTGCGAAACAATCCCCGCATCTTTGAGCGTTATATCGTCAATTGCGCTCATCTAGAACATTTTCTGGAGTACCGTCAAATTGTCCGAAATAATATTGAAGCGCAATTGGCGGAGTATTTAGCCGAAAAAGCCAAGCTTTCTGCTGAAGTGAGAGAAACCGAATTAGTCAGCTAAATTAATTACTGGCGTGGTATAGCTAAAATTGTGGATTAGAGTTGACGATTGAATTGGGCGCACGTCTGTGCAATCGGGCGCACGTCTGTGCGCCCCTACGGTTTCTGGATGTTAATCTATCAAGTTAAATGTGCTACACCACTACATTAAAATCTGCTTACCCGTGCATAGTGTAAATGGTATCAGTTAAACCCAGCTTAGGTGAAATTGAACACCTAGACTCTAAATTAATAAAACACTTCGAGGGCAAGTTAATTGTCCATGAGCAGCTCAACCGCTCATTGGTTAGTTATCAAGCCAATAAAACTCGAGCAATATATCGGTGGTATAAGTATAAAGAGGCGTTTTCTGCGGCTTTAGTGGATTATCTATTGCAGCGTTATGGGATTACTAACGGCACAATGTTAGATCCATTCGCTGGGAGTGGTACAGCCCTATTTGTCGCGAGAGAAATGGGTATCAATGCTCAAGGAATTGAGTTATTGCCGATTGGTCAGGAAATCATTACAATTCGGAAACTATTAGCCTCAGACCTTACCACTGATGATATTACTACTTTAACCCATTGGTCAACCAAACGACCCTGGGAAAAAGTTGAGAGTATCTATTCTATTCCCGAATTACGAATTACTAAAGGAGCGTATCCGGAACCAACTCGAAACGCCATCGAACAATACATGAGCGCATGGCAAGGTGAGAATAAACGAGTTCAGGCTATTTTACGCTTTGCCTTACTTTGTATTTTAGAATCCGTGAGTTACACACGCAAAGACGGTCAATATTTGCGCTGGGATTATCGCTCCAACCGGAAAGCCGGAAAGAAGGCGTTTAATAAAGGAAACATTTCCAGTTTTGCTGAAGCCATTTGCAGTAAAATCGATGAAATTATTGCTGATTTACAGCCTCAACATGAACAGCTTGAACTTTTTACAGTAGAGAAGGATCGAGGTAATATTAAGCTTGATAAAGGTTCATGTCTGGATTTAATGCCAATATTGCCCGATAGTTCTTACAATGCTATTGTAACCTCACCCCCCTATTGTAATCGCTACGATTACACAAGGACTTATGCCTTAGAATTAGCATTGTTGGGTATTAATGAGCAAGAATTAGTAAATTTGAGACAACAAATGCTGAGTTGTACCGTGGAAAATCGCCCCAAAGATTTACTCCAGATTAATCCTCAATGGAAATCGGCGATCGCGGCGGCTGAGCAACAGGAATTATTACAAGCAATTCTGCACTATTTAGATGACCAGAAATGCCAGGGTATTTTGAATAATAAAGGAATTCCCCGCATGGTTCGCGGTTACTTCTATGAAATGGCTTGTACAATCGCTGAATGTGCGCGAGTTTTGAAATCTAATGCTCCCCTAATCATGGTAAATGATAATGTTCGCTATGCTGGAGCTAGTATTTCAGTGGATCTAATTCTTTCCGACTTAGCCGAAAAACTGGGTTTTTTTGTTGAAACTATTCTGGTGTTGCCTAATGGCAAAGGCAATAGCAGTCAACAAATGGGCGCTCATGGGCGAGAACCGTTGCGGAAGTGTATTTATGTGTGGAGAAAACTCTGATGACAACGGATAAGCCCTATTACCAGCATTTGAATTCCAGCGATGACTTAGTGACTCCTTATGCAGCAATCCGATCAGGTTTTGTTGCGTTAGCTTTAGAGAAGAATAGACGGGCTACACCCTTCGTCGAGCAAGCAAGAGTTTTGAAAGCGGCTGCGTCTAGAATCCAAACCCCTATGGAATTAGTGGATATTGAGGACATACAACCAGCATTATTAACAGCAGCATGATGAACATTGGAAGACGGCTCGTTCAGCACTACAGCGCATCAATCAAGGATTCATGCCTCATGAACTAAAACCGCATACCTTCTTTATTGGAGCCGCAATAGAAAAGAAAATGGCAAATGAAATTTGGCATCAGCTAGAAGAAGAAATGCTGACAAATGCGGCTAACTTAACCGATGGCGATCAACTTGCATCTATATCACATTGGCTATGTAGTCTTTAAGTAGAGTAACCCAACGCCTAGAAGATTTTGTTGACTTTTGCTATCGCTCTACCCAACCTACTATTCCCAACTTAATCCAGTAGACGGATTGCCAGATAGGGAAACTCCTGCAATGATTAAATTATTTCTTATATTAAATACAGTATCCTTCAGTTGAGGGATTATAGTACCACTGACCTGACTCCTAGACTAACCTCTGTTCCAAGCCCATCAGTATAAACCATGTTCTCCTTAACTCAAAGCAACTCTCGACAACGCGAAATTCTAGAAGTCGTCTTCCGCAATGGTTGGGAGTACATGCGAAGACTGCTGACAGGTAGTAAGGCTGACGAACCCCAATTGCCTCCCCCAGAGGTGCTGCGGAACGTGCTAACGGAATTGGGACCGGTTTACGTGAAGCTAGGACAACTGCTGAGTACTCGTCCTGATTTGTTACCGGCTGATTACATTGATGCTCTCTCAGAACTCCAAGCTAAGGTGCCACCTGTGGCGTGGAGTGAGGTTGAAATATTACTGCGAAAGCAACTGCGAAAGCCGCTAGAAGAAACCTTTGCTAAGATAGATCCTCGATCTGTGGCTGCTGGTTCTATTGCCCAAACCCATCGAGCCACCCTAAAAAATGGTCAGGAGGTGGCGCTGAAAGTTCAGCGTCCAGGGATTGATAAGGTTGTTCCTCAGGATATTGCGATAATTAAAGGCTTGGCAGATTTAGTCTCGCGCACTGAGTTTGGACAAGACTATGACGTGATGGCTTTGGCGGAGGAGTTTACCAACGCCCTGCAAGCCGAACTCGATTTTACCCAAGAAGCCAGCTACACCGACCAATTGCGGCGCAATCTCTCCAGAAGTCGCTGGTTTGACCCCACACAAATCGTGGTTCCCGCTATTTATTGGGAGTTGACCACGGAGAAACTGATGGTGATGGAATGGTTAGAAGGTAAACCCATTCTAGACGCCCAGTTTTCCGCCGAGCAAAATGGCGAGGATAGCGGTAACGAGAAGAAAAAGCGCCAAGAAATTACCACGCTTTTATTTCGTGCCTTTTTTCAGCAACTCTACGTGGATGGTTTTTTCCATGCTGATCCTCATCCGGGCAACTTATTCTATCTCCAGGATGGTCGCGTAGCACTTTTGGACTGCGGCATGGTTGGGCGTTTAGATCCACGCACTCAACAGATTTTAACCGAAATGTTACTCGCGATCGTAGATTTAGATGCTCAACGCTGCGCCCAGTTAACCCTGCAACTGTCTGAGTCAGGTCAACCCATTATCTTATCGCGGTTGGAAAATGACTACGATCGCATGTTGAGAAAATACTATAACCTCAGCATCTCACAAATCAACTTCAGTGAGGTCTTTTATGAAATCTTGGAACTTGCCCGAAATAACCGAGTCCGCTTACCCAGCAATATGGGATTATACTCCAAGTGTCTCGCCAACCTAGAAGGGGTGGCTCGTACTTTTAATCCAGAGGTGAATCTCCTCGACGAAATCAAACCCCTGATGACCGATTTATTTCGGCGTCAGCTTCTGGGTTCAAATCCCTTGCAAACCTTTCTCCGAACCGCTCTGGATGTCAAAAGTCTCTCGCTACAATCTCCCCGTCAGATGGAGTTACTGCTTGACCGGATCACTTCAGAAACTTTAAAGTGGAATATTACTATTCGAGATATTGATCCTCTGCGCCGCAGTCTGGATGATTCAGCCAATCGGCTTTCATTTAGTATTTTGGTGGGTTCCTTGATTATGGGGGCAGCAATTATCTCGACAGGAGCGCAAACGAGTGAGCTTTCACTATTGAGTAATATCCTATTCGGTGTTGCCAGTTTTTTAGGGTTGTGGTTAATTGTCAGCATCCTCAAGTCAGGACGATTGAAATGATGACTTTTCGGTATTGGAAATTCTAGTTTTTTGGGAATAGGGAACAGGGAACAGGGAACAGGGAACAGG
>CAZNNK010000197.1:0-9101 GCA_964574085.1 uncultured Coleofasciculus sp. | reverse complement strand
ATCCCTGACTATGATGCCATAATGATTCGCTCTGGCACTCGTGTGACCAAAGAAATCATTGAAGCGGGTAAACAACTCAAGATTATTGGACGTGCGGGGGTTGGCGTTGATAACGTTGATGTCCCCGTCGCTACCCGTCAGGGTATTGTGGTGGTAAATTCCCCAGAAGGCAATACCATTGCAGCGGCTGAACATGCTTTAGCGATGATGCTGTCCCTATCTCGCCATATCCCAGAAGCCAATCAGTCGGTGAAAAATGGGCAATGGGATCGCAAGCGCTTTCTCGGTGCCGAGGTTTACAAAAAAACTATCGGTATTGTAGGCTTGGGTAAAATTGGCTCCCATGTAGCAACCGTCGCCCGCTCTATGGGGATGAAATTACTGGCGTATGATCCCTTTATTTCCCTAGAACGTGCGGATCAGCTAGGTTGTCGTCTGGTGGATATGGAGTTGTTGTTGCGGGAGTCGGATTACATCACCCTGCACATTCCCAAAACCCCGGAAACCACTCATCTGATTAATGCCGAAGCCTTGGCGACAATGAAACCAACGGCTCGAATTATCAATTGCTCAAGAGGTGGAGTCATTGACGAGGTGGCTCTCTCAGAAGCCTTAAAAACTGGTAAAATAGCTGGGGCAGCACTGGATGTATTTGAGTCAGAACCCCTGGGAGAATCCCCCCTACGGGAACTTAATAAGGAAGTGATTCTCACGCCTCACCTGGGTGCATCAACCGCCGAAGCCCAAGTTAATGTTGCCATTGATGTGGCTGAACAAATTCGTGATGTCCTCTTAGGATTACCAGCGCGTTCAGCCGTGAATATTCCCGGACTATCGTCGAATGTGCTAGAACAGCTCAAACCGTATATGCGCTTGGCAGAAACCTTGGGCAATTTGGTAAGTCAGTTAGCGGGTGGGCGAATTGAACAGCTCAATGTCCGGTTACAAGGGGAGTTAGCCACCAATAATAGTCAGCCATTAGTGGTAGCATCGCTGAAAGGACTGTTATCCCAAGCTTTGCGTGAGCGAGTCAACTACGTCAATGCTTCAATTGAGGCAAAAGAGCGGGGGATTCGAGTGATTGAAACCCGCGATGCTTCGGTTCAGGATTATTCTGGCGGTTCGCTGCTGCTATCGGCTAAGGGTTCCTTGGGTGAACATTCGGTGACGGGAGCGCTACTCAGCGATGGTGAAATTCACATCACCAGTATTGACGAGTTTCCGATTAATGTACCACCGAGTCACCACATGCTTTTTACCCTGCACCGCGATATGCCGGGAATTATTGGTAAAATTGGGTCGCTGCTGGGTAGTTTTAATGTGAATATTGCCAGTATGCAGGTCGGTCGCAAAATTGTGCGAGGGGATGCTGTAATGGTCTTGAGCATTGATGATCCCCTACCGGAGGGAATTTTGACCGAAATTACCAAAGTTCCTGGGATTCGGGACGCTTATACGGTAACACTGTAGTCACGTCAATTTTGGATTTTGGGTTTTGGATTTTGGATGACTCAGACGGTAGAACAGCGATCCTGCGGTCTCTGTTAGTGTCCAACGACTCTCCCTCAATCTAAAATCTAAAATCTAAAATCTGAAATCGTATGGCAAATAGCTGGTGGGAAATTAAAATTTTGGGTGATCCAGCCTTGGAGGATTTGATCTTCTGGCGACTGGACAATTTCGGCTGTCGGGGAATGTCGTGTGAAAGCAAGGGACATTCTCAACTGATCCGAGCGCACTTACCCCAACATCAGGCACATTTGTTGGATTTGGCAGCATTGTCCTTGTGGTTGCGCCAAGATGCGCTGACGGTAGGATTGCCCATTCCCCTAACCCAGTGGCACTTGATTGATGAAGAAGACTGGGCGAGTAGTTGGAAACAGCATTGGGAACCGACAGAAATAGGCGATCGCTTTTTGATTTACCCGGCTTGGTTATCTGTACCTCCACAAACTGATCGCCTGCTGTTGCGCCTAGATCCGGGTGCAGCATTTGGTACGGGAACCCATCCCACCACGCATCTGTGCTTAGAAGCCCTGGAAATGCGAATCGGTTATGATAATAGCCACCCCGTTATTGCGGATATTGGGTGTGGATCGGGTATTTTATCCATTGCCTCTGTGTTATTGGGGGCAAAAAAAGTTTTGGGGGTAGATATTGATCCCCTAGCTGTGCGTTCTGCCCGTAGCAACCGAGAACTGAATCAGATTAGTGCCGATCGCTTGATTGTGAAGAAAGGTAGTGTTGAGCTATTATCTCATCTTCTGGGTGGCAAAAAGGTTGATGGTATTCTCTGTAACATCCTGGCAGAAGTGATTATTGACCTGATTCCCGGAATTAGTGCGATCGCCAGTCCCAAGAGTTGGGGGATTATTAGCGGGATATTGTTGGATCAGGCGAAACCCATTGCTGATACCCTAGAACAGCATAACTGGACAGTGGCTACCCTTTGGAAACGGCAAGAATGGTGTTGTTTCAATATTCGACGATAGATGATTAGGAGTGCCGCATTATCAATACCTACAGTAGAACGCCTATAATTGACCCGTTCAGCGTAAATGAATTTTCTGTCAGGAACCCCACGCCTAAAGGCGGGGGCTTGGAATAAAGCCCATACCTGACCAGCCTAAGACCTACGCGGTCTACGTTATGTCCAAGAGTTAAAGTTCGTACCTACAAATGCGTAGCTAGTTTGTAGCTCTACAACTCCAGCATTAAACAGGCTTACAGGGTTAAACCAGTGTGTTGGAGATAGTACCGAGGCATAACTTATGCGAAGCTAACGTTACCCCGGAAACGGGAGGGGCGCAAGCCCAATCAAAATAACCCTTATGCGTACAGGTTGAAAGCACGAGTCTGTAATTGCCCAGACGAAAGGTGAATGCAATACATCGAACGCGGCAAGTAAATCCAAGGCGGTAGGGGTTTCAATTCAAATATGCAGTCGTCTACACGAGGGTAATGGATACTAACAGCTTCTCAAAGGAAGTCCTGTCGGACTGCTGTTTATGTAAGGGGGCAAGATCCTCCCCATACATAAATGACAGGGGTTTCCATTCACCCCCTTACCAACCCCAATTTTCGATGATGAATGCCTTTGCCGCTCGTTTTAGCGTTGCTCTGCTTGTTCCTACAACCTTTTTGACAGTGGGCTTAACGGCGGCGGCTGTGAGAGCGCAAAATGAACTGTATAATCCGATTCCGATTCCTGAGCGTAATCAAGTTTCCGATACCCTCACTGACCAAGATATTCCCACGGGTGAGGGAGGGTTTGCCCGGGACTACACCATAGAGTTGAGTGCTGGCGATCAAGTGGCTATTGATTTGATTTCAGATAGCTTTGATACGATTGTCACACTCTTAGCCTCTGATGGTTCGACGATTGCCGAAAATGATGATGGTCCCGATGGTACGACGAATTCGTTGTTATTTTCCCGAATTACTGAATCTGGAACTTATATTATTCGGGTGCGGGCTTTTGGAGAAACGGGCGGGGGTCCTTTTACTTTGAAAGTGACCCGTTTGCGACCAATTTGAATGATGAAATGCTAGAGGTTCAAATCCTCGACTGAATTGTAGAGACGCGCCATGGCGCGTCTCTACACGGTTATTGACTTTCATTAATGGGAATAACGTCATCATGCTGCCCATGCAAAATCAGCGTAGGAATGGGTCGTTTCAATTGGTGAGTTGGTTCATAACTCCGCAAAGCGATCGCGTAAATAAACCGCCTTTGCTGATCCCGGACTGGACGCCAAACCGTGTAAGTAAATATACATCAAAACTATTTTCCCCTACGGCTTCTCATTTACCAATACCGCTTTGAAACCTTTAAAATATGTACTTATGTTAAATAAAATTAAGATATATTGCCTTTTCTCATAAACTTAACGAAAAGTTTGATATGTTCATAATCTATCCTCAAAATAAACACCGAAAACAATGAAAGTTTCACAAAGTTCAAAACATTTAGGTCAATCGGTCGCTCTAGGCATCCTCCTAGTCCTCACGACTTTGAGCATTTTTATCTTGATGATGATGCAGACTGGAGTTTAGTGGTGATGTATCACTGAGAACTTAGCACCAATACAGTAGGGGCACGACATGTCGTGCCCCTACAAAGGTTGATTGAGATTTGCCATCACAAACGCCGTAGCAAATTTGAACCGTGGGTATCTGTACCACAAGTATTGAACAAATTATAGGTGGCACTTAACTGTTGCACCTGCTGCGTTTGCCTAGGGCTGGGATGCCAAGGATTCGGGTTAGCGTAAGCGTAATAGGCTTCTACCCCATCAATGCCCAAATTGGCAGCGGCGGGAATCAGTTCCTTGGCTGAACGTCGATAACGGCATGGATGAGCCAGTACCACCAATCCACCAGCCTGATGCAAAACATCAATGACAGTTGCGGCTTCCGCCTGCTGATGTTTGGGGGCTTTGCCTTGCAGATAAGGTTTTAACCTGGAATGATTGGGATCAAATGCATAGCCCAAGATATGAACATCCGTATTCAATAAGCGAGCGTTGATTTCTACGCCAGTCCAGAGGTGAGGAATTGCCTGAGTGGGTAAAGCGTCTTGGAGGGAATCTAGATAGGTTTTAGCGATTTGATAGCCTTCGATTGTGTGATGATCCGTGATCGCAAACCCTTTCAGACCGATGGCAATGGCTTGTTCAATTAACGTTTTGGGATGAAGCTGACCATCAGACGCCTGGGTATGACAATGGAAATTGTAGGAACGAGGACAACTATCGGGACCCAAGGTTTGCCAGACCTGCCGGAGAGCGTGTTGATCTTGTTCTGCTATTGGGGATGATACTAAAACTGGAGCCATTTTAACCACCATGTTTGCTGATATTATTAAAAGATGAGTCTAATGAATGAGAGGCTCTCCTCAACTGCTCAAGCGAGTAAGCTTGCCCAGAAATACGTCCTAATCATTTCAAGTCCTAATCATTTCAAATTGTTAACACTAGCTTAGCAAAACTTAGCAGTCATCGTCTGTAAAACCTGGGTGAAGCGGTAAAATTTGCCATTGGTACTTTCTCGCATCAGTATAAAATTAGCTAATCTTTCCCCGGGTCACGGATGTCGCCGGCGACAAACCCTCTGCCATCTGCCACCTACTCTTGTAGGAGAATCCCCCATCTAAACTAGAGAAGTTAGAGGGGGATGACGGTTGGACTTTGAACCGTTCAACATGAGACGCTAAGAAAATCAAGTTTTTGCGTTCGACCTCCTCTGCACTCCTTACTTGGCAACAGAACCATCAGAATTGCGAGTTTTCCAGGCAGATTCTAATAACTTTGTCCAGCGCTTTTGCAGTTGTTTGGGTGTACACTTGAGCGTTTTGGCAATTTCAGCATCACTCTTGTGAGCTTGTTTGAGAGATAGGAGTTGCTGTTGTTGCTGATCAAGTGTAGCCAAAAAGGTTTCCCATTGGTCAGAGGTCATGCCTAATTTTTGGTCTAAATCGGCTCCCAGCCATTGGTGTACCAGTTTCCAGTGGGATGAGCGGGCGAATTTTTCGACGTGGTATTTAAACCGCTGTTGCAGGTAGTCCCGTTGGCGGGGGGTTAGTCCTAAAATTTCGTCGATTTCCGGTGCAGCGAGGTCTTGTAACTTTAAGACCAAGTAATCCGCGCAGTCAGAGTGACCTTGTTGCTCAAGATAATTAATCAGTTCACCCACCACGCGATCGCGCAGCACCGATTCACTGGGATCAGTGGTTTGAGCGACTAGGTGCGCCCGCACTTGTTGCATCGCCGGAGAGCGGCTTAATTCTTGGGCTTCTTCACCCTTGGCAAATTCTACCGCTTGCTCAATATCCAGAGCCGTTTCATTCGGTTGGCGTCTGGCAAAGCTTTGCGCTCTTAGCACGATAAGCTGTTGACTACAACGGTTGGGTAAGGTGATGCGCCGTTTGGCATACTGTTCCGTAAATGCCATATACTCCGCCAGTTCGATTTGAGTGCGAGGCGTGTAATCCTCATCCACCTCATTTTCCCGGCGAAAGGCTTTCAAGGACTCGGCGTAAAAATCTTGTAAGAAATCCTCAATCAAATTATAGCGAGCCGAGAATTTTAACTGGGATTGAGGTTGGGCAACATGGCGATAAACCATGGCACTTAATGTGCTGTGTAAATCAACCCGCCCTTGCTTAGACCCCAATTTATAGTAGCCTAAACACTTATGTAAGCGGTGACGAATTAACGTAATTTGCCAGGAACGAACTTGACCCGAAGTTTGAATGCGATCGCTCTTGCGGCAAATTCGTTGTACCTCCAACGCCATGCGTTTCGCCACGGCTTTAGCGCGACTGGGTAGGGGTTTGGGAGAACCCGAATCACTGTTGGACTGTTTGGAACCATAGAGTGCCGACCGCATTTCCTCTAGCAACAGATCAATTAAACTTTGAGTATCTGTGCCGAAAACTTCCGGATTATCGAGGGAGTTGGGGGAAGGTTGAGTGATAGATTTGAGAGTTTTAACATTCATGGTATTGCCCCTAAAGACTACAGTTACGAATTACCAAGACATCAGCAGAGGAACGATGGTTATTCGGAATAAATGCTCTGTTGCTGTCCACAATTTGAATGTAAAACGTTACGCCTAGTCTTTGGTTGAGTGGTGTGTCACTAAACGAGAGATCACGAGTACACGGCAGACACCCTCGTCGATTTAGGGACGATGCTTATGGCTGTTAACCCTTGCTATACCTACATTTAGGCAATTGGCAAGGGCGATTGTTTCCACGACTTTACGATTGAGTGAGAGTAGACAATTCACAAACTGGGTTGATTTCTAGACAGTCGTCCGAAATCCCCCGCCTGTCTCCTGTAGTCCGAATGCTGATCAGCGACAGCCACACTCGATGGGGTTTGACTCTAACGGATTACCCATAGGTCAACCCTATTCCCAACTCTGGTTAGCGGGTACAGCCCACGCCATGGCGGCTTCTGCTCCCAAACCTTCCCGCAGGATTATGGGTTCATCCCCGGTCATATCCAAAATGGTGGATACTTGGAAACCCGGTTCTGAACCATCATCGATAATAATGTCCACTAAACCCTCAAACTGATCAAAGAGTCTAGCAGTTTCGACTCCTATGGTGGGGAAATTTCCCCGCTCATCGGGTAAATGAGCCGACGTGGAAATCACCGGATTACCCAAGGCTTCGAGTATGGCTTGACAAACCGGATGATCCGGAACTCGGATACCACTGGTTTTACGCTTGGGACTCATCACTAGCCGAGGGACTAACTTAGTTGCGGGTAACAAAAAGGTATAGGGTCCGGGAATCAGGCGTTTCATAATCCGATAAGCTGGGTCACTGACCCAAGCATATTGAGAGATGTTGGATAATGAGGAACACAAAAACGTTAAAGGCTTCTCATTCGAGAGTTGCTTTAACCGCCTGACCCGTTCCACAGCCGATTTGACATTCAAGTCGCAACCAATGGCATAAACGGTATCTGTGGGATATAACATCACCGCACCGTCTTTCAGGTTGTCCCTTATTTTCTCTATTCGGCGTATTTGAGGTGTGTCCGGATGGATGGTGTAAATCGTTGCCATAAATCGTTCCCAATGATTGTAATGGTTAGATGATCTTATAAAAGCCTAAATTCCACGACCTTAAATCGGTAAAATATGGAGTCGGCATTTGAAAACGCAGGTGCAGTTAGCCAGTGAAGCTATTTATTTACCACACCCCCGAACTTACCCCAACGGATACGACGCCAGACTGTGCGATCGCGGTTGATGTGTTAAGAGCGACAACGACGATTGCGACAGCCTTACACGCAGGTGCTGAAGCGGTGCAAGCCTTCAGCGATATTAATCAGTTAATGCAAGTGAGCGAACAATGGCTCCCAGAAAAACGCATTCGCGCCGGAGAACGGGGCGGATCAAAAGTCGCGGGTTGTGATTTAGGCAATTCTCCCCTCGACTGCACGCCAGAGCGAGTTCAGGGACGCCGTTTGTTTATTACGACCACGAATGGGACTCGCGCCTTGAAACGGGTGCAGAACGCGCCTGTGGTGCTAGCCGCCGCCATGGTGAACCGTCAGACGGTTGTCAAATATTTGCTGGAGCAAAAGCCGGAAACCGTTTGGTTAGTCGGTTCTGGCTGGGAAGGGTCTTACTCTCTCGAAGATACCGCCTGTGCCGGTGCGATCGCCGATCGCCTGATCTCTCAAACCGATCACGCTCTGGGCGATATCGCGGGTAATGATGAAGTGATTGGCGCTTTTGCCCTTTATACTCAGTGGAAAGACAAGATGTTAGAAATGTTTCACCATGCTAGTCATGGTCAACGTCTATTGCGGTTAAATGGTCATGAGGATTTAAAGTATTGCGCCCAAGCGGATAGTTTAGATGTTTTACCGATTCAGAAAGAACCTGGAGTTTTAGTCAAAAAATTCTGAGTGTAGAAAGAAGGCAAAGGGTAAGCTGTTTAGCATTTCAACCTTAATGAATGTCAATAATGGTGAAATCCTTGTCGTGTGAACATCTTACTCGCGACTAATAGTCAATTTAAACTCATGACAGTTTAGATAGGGAAGTTAATCAAAACATCAACACTCGGTCAGGGCGGGTTTATTCGCATCAGGGTAAATTCAGCAACAATAATCAGGAAACCCGCCCCTACATATTCAACACTTCCCAATCTTCCCTATCTCCCAGACGTTCCACCGGAACGTCTCTACCACCCCTACATCCTACTGAATCGCACTAGCAATCAACTGCTCCCATGCCCAATCTGGTAACAACCAATGGAGAAAAATATAGAGTTTGGCATCCATCGGTGTGGCGTATCGCCGCTTGGGATGGCGACTATTCACCGCCTTGGACACCGCTTTAGCGACCACATCAGGACTTGAGGCATTTTGGTAATCCTCTAACACCTTTGCCATGGGTTCCACCGTTGACTGGTACGCTGATCCCTGAGAGTTCTCTCGTAACGTCTGAGCCGCAATACTCGACCATTCACTTTCAATCGCTCCCGGTTGCACCACCACCACGCGGATGCCAAAGGGTTCGGTTTCCATCCGTAAGGCATCGGATAATACCTCAACCGCGTGATTCGTGGCATG
>CAZNNK010000196.1:0-9109 GCA_964574085.1 uncultured Coleofasciculus sp. | reverse complement strand
CAATTCGCGAACTTACCCGCAAAGGTAGGTAGGGAGACAAAACCGCTCACATCCCTGAAAACAAATAGACTTGCTTCCTTACCGCAGACCTTTAAACCCAGTGAAGCGGATCAATCAACAGAACCTGGTGATACTGCTGAAGTCAAGGAAGTTCCCTCTAGTCCAAACAGAACCCTGCTACCAGATGCTGGGGGTGTTCCTCATCCTCAACCCTCTGAAGCGAAAGAAGCTGGTGCAAATGAAGCCGTTTCTGAGCAACCCTCAGACAAGCCACAACCGGAAGCGGTGGGCAAATCTATGGATACCGGAACCCCACCCTCAACGGAAGGTAATGCTGAGAGCGATCGCACGACACCAACGAACGTCGCCACCGAAAGCCCAACCTCGACACCCTCAACACAGGCTGATACCCCAACTCCACAGCCTGGGGCAAATCCGGAAAAATCGGGACAAGAGGCGGCTCCGAAATCAGCCGTCCAACCTGATGCAGGTTCAGTTCAATCTCCTGAGACTGCCGCTCCCGCAGTCGCTATCAGTAGTCCTGCTCAAGCCGGAGGAGGTGGTGGCGCAGGCGCCGCCGGGGGAACCAGTGCTGGCGGGGGTGACGTTGAAGCCGCAACGGTTGATGAAGAAGCTGAAGCCAATGCCATGGAGAAACGATTGGCTGAAGTGGCTCCAGAAACAGAGACTGAAAGTAAGCAGCTCTCATCCGCCGAAAAAGACGTGGCTCTTGCAGCACTGGCAGAAGAACCCGCTACAGGCAGTCTCCCGGCTGGAGGCGGTGGAGGCGGTGGTGCGATCGCGGATGCTGCACCTCCCCCAGCACCCCCAGATGTTTCCCAAGCTGATCCGGCGGCTGCCCTCGGTGCGGTGAGTGGCTTGCCTCCTGCTCAATTGGTATCCGCGTTAGGGGGTGTCACCGCAGCCGTTTCTAATGATGTTGGCAAACAAAAATCTGAACTCGCCGCCAATCCGCCTACCGCCGATACGTTACCAGGAACCGGGAAATCGGCAGTAGTGAAAGCAGATTCAGGCGGCGACAAACCTAAACCCGTCGCCAAAAAAGCCGAAGGTCAAGAAAAACCCGTCCCCGAACCTAAACCCTTACCCCCAGAAAAAGCCCCGCCCCAGGTATCTGCACCAGCGCCAGCCGTTCAGGGGAATGAAGAAGGTAAATTGTCAGATGCTGATATCAGCAACATGAAGGCATCAGTGACGCGATTACCCGTGAGTGATCCAGGGGCGAATCAAGTGTCCGCCGGACCCCCGCCGAAACTGGCGCTGGAGGGCAATGCTGATCCGCAAAAAGCCCAGGAACAACGGGCTGAATTGGAAACCAGCTTAACAGAAGCCCAAGCCAAAGGGCAGCAAGAACTGGCTAAACCAACAGGTGTAGAGAACATTCAACCAACGATACCGCAAAAATCCCTGAAAGCCCAGATTCCTGGAGGTGCTGGTGGGGGAGCCGCAGGCGCTGTTGCTGGGGCTGGCGCTGCCCTGGCGACGGGAGCCGGGGGAGATGGCATGGGAGATGCCGCGTCTATCTTCGCTCAACAAGAGAAAGGGGGCGAAATTCAAGCGGCTGCTGCTCAAGCTCAAAGTGATTTAGCCGCCAAGAAACAAGATCATGCCACTAAGGTGGCAGAAGAACAAGCCACTGCCCAGCAAGAGGTTGAACAACTTAAACAAGATAATATCACCCAACAAGCCCAAGAGCGGACAAAGGCACAGGGCGAAGTGGCTGAGTTACAAGGTCAATGGAGCAAAGAACAGGATGATTTAGTCAGCCAGTCGCGCCAAGAGGGCGACAAACTGGTGAATGAAGGGCTGCAAGAGGTTGAGACGAAACAAGCAGAAGGAGATGCCGAAGCTGTCAAGGAAATCGAAAAGGGCGAAACAGAGGCAGAAGCCGAGCGTCAGAAGGGGGAAACAAAGGCGGCTGAGGAGAAGCAGAAAGGGGAAGAAGAGTCAAGTGGGTTATTTGGCTGGTTAGCGAGTAAGGCAAAAGCCTTCTTTGACGGGATTAAGAAGGCGATTCAGAAAGCCTTTGAAGCGGCTCGTGCAGCGATGCGAAAAGCGATTGAAGCGGCTAAAAAGTTGGCAGCCGCCGCAATTGAAAAGGCACGCCAAGCGATCGTGGCAGTCATCCGCCGGGTGGGAGATGCGTTGATTGCCTTGGGCGATACTCTTCTGGCAAAATGGCCCGGATTACGAGACAAATGGCGTAGCGCGATCGCCAAAAAAGTTCAGCAGGCAGAAGATACGGTTAATCAGCTAGCCGAAAACCTGAATCAGGGAATTCAGAAAGCCTTGGATGTTTTAGGTGGTGCCCTAGATGCCGCCCTAGGTTTACTTGAGAAAGGAATGTTAGCTGTCGTCAGCGTCTACCAAGGCGTTGTCATGGGGGCGATTAAGTTGGGTGAAGGGATTGCCAAAGCTTTGGGTGCTTTTGCGGTCTTGGCGAAGGATATTGCCGCTAATCCCGGACAATGGATTGGTAACTTAGGGGCAGCAGTATCTGATGGTATCCGCAATCACCTCTGGAGTGCCTTCAAAGAACAGGTACAAACCTGGTTCAATCAAAAATTAGAAGCCGTTCTCGGTTTAGGTGCAGCCGTTTGGAAGATCTTGACCCAAGGCGGTATCGCCATGGCAGAAGTGGGCAAGATGGCTTGGACGGCGGTTAAGCAAGCGTTACCCACGATTATTATTGGGGTTTTGCTGGAGCGTCTTGTCTCAATGATTGTGCCTGCGGCGGGGGCAGTATTGGCGATTATCCAGGGATTACAGGCGGCTTGGGGTACAGTTAGTCAGATTATTCAAGCCTTTGGACGCTTCATCGAGTTCTTGAAGGCGATTAAGACAGGGGCGGCGGGTCCTCAGTTTGGGGCATTGTTGGCTTCAGCCGCGATCGTCTTGCTGGACTTTATTACTAATTTCATCATCGCCAAGATTGCCAAGGCTGCTCGGAAGGTGGCGGGTAAGCTGAAGGGCTTGGCGAAGAGTTTGATGAAGCGGTTTAAAGGTAAGAAAGGAAAGACAGGCAAGAAGAGGAAAAAGAATAAAGATAAAGAAGATAAAGAAAACAAAGACAAAAAGAAACAAGCTGAGAAGCGACTGCGTAAGGCAGCGAGGGAGATTGACCGTGTTTTGGCTAAAGGAAAACCAGAGAAGGAAGCTCATGCAACCATTGACCGGATCGCTCGTGCTAACAAGGTTAAAGCCAACCTTACTCGTTCTGGCAAAGGCTGGAAATTGAAACTTAAAGTTAACCCAACACTTGATAGATACTTTGAAGGGGAAGAGCTAGAAGCAGCCAAGAGGGTGCTTAAGGAACTCAAGAAAACTTCCCATTCTGCTATTAAAGCGATCGCTGAAAAACGAGAGGAGTTGAGGGAGACCAAAGGTCTAACTTTAGAACAAGCTAAGGCGCAGTGGAAGGAGGATGTCAAAGCGGCGGGCGGTGCTGAAGCCTACATGCGGCAACTTGCTAGCGAAGGTGGAATGGATGATCTGCAAACTGGTAGCGGAGCTAATCTCGGCTATGAAGAGCGGCAGGATGTGATCAACGAGAATCTTGCTCAGCAGTACGATGATCCGTCAAGAGGTGTTGTACATGTGCCTGGTGATAAGGGACCTGGTCACGATGCAACTCTTATTCACCTAAATGATCGTAGGGTAGAAGCACTGGAAGTCAAGAAGGGTGCACTAAAAGGCTTAGACGTGAGTACAAGATCTACTGTGCCAAAAAACAAGAAACCTGTGCCTTCTGATCCAAAAGAAGGTGCTGGCGGTGAAGCACTCAGACATCTGGATAAACCATCAACCCAAGAAGACAAAGACAAGCGTGCTGATGAACTCGTTTCTGGTGGTGTACTTGTGAAAGAAGTTGTGAAAGAAGGAGAAAATGGAGAGAAAAAGACAGAGCAACGGATCTTTGAAAATAAGGTCTCGTCTATTAGCGAAAACCTTCAAGCTAACCTCGAAGCTACTGTCGGCAAGTTACGAACAAAACAAGGTGAAATTGCAGGTCAAATTAGCGCCGCCTCAGACCGAACGGTAAAAGCCAAGCTTGAAGCAGTGCGGAAAAATATTCAAGATGCTATTGAAATTATTGAAGAGGTAATCGCTGGTGTCGGTGGCAAGCTGGATCTGATTGTGGCACTTGAACCCGGTGCTAAAGCTTCAACAGCTCAACTTGATGTTGTTGACAGGTTGCTTGAAGCTGGTATTCGTCAACTTCGTAAAGAACAGGATAAGCAACAAACTGACATTAGCTACGCGATCAAAGAGATTGATAATCAAGGTAACGTTATTAAATCGAGGTAAATCAAATGCCGATGGGTGAGCCTTACAAGTGCTATCTGGAACGGAGCCACCATCGTTTTGAACAAAAAGGAGGAACCGAATTTGCTCGCAAGTCAATATCCGGTCTGCTGCAAGGGGTATTAATTGATTCGTTGCTGGGTCGTAATCTTGATCAATGGTTAGAGATTTATGAGCTACACCGTGATGCTCCTCCACCCGATCACAGTATTTTAGTTGTTCCTCGGGTTTACTTGCTTCGTGCTGGGGTTGGTTGGCTTCTTAATCAACCAGTTGAGACGATTGTCAATGCTGGATGGGATGCTGTAAGTGCTGCATGGTCAGATACCAATAATGACACCCAATGTAGAATTGTTTCATCAGCAGCACTAGGTTTAGCACACGCAAGGGAAAACCGGGAGGAGATTGCCCATTGGTGTAGAATACGGCAGAACTATGCTCCGACTGATGCAATGACTGATGTTGAACTTCAACTTGGTTCTAGAGCGATGACAACACCAGATATTATTGCACTAGTCGGACAATGGAACATTCCACTTGTCAGTGGAGGTCTTGCGAACGCTATTGCCGCCCTAAATGTTCAGGCGAATACCCTCGGTCAACCACTGGCAAGCCTACTCAGCGAGGGTCGTCGTCGAATTGATGACGACTATTGGTCAGCAGGTGTAGACAAGCCTGCAAGAGCTGACTTTGAGGATCTCACTTGGTCACTTTCCAAGGATTCTCTAAATGCCTACCTATTCATTTCTGGTCGTGGAGGGTATCTACACAATCCGGCTCCCCTTCTACAGCCACTTTTGGGGATCGCACAAACTCTTGAACAAATGCTCACGGATAATTTGCCTGATTCCATGCAGGAGGATCTGTCTAATAAGGAAATCTCAGCGATCTTAGCTAATCCTGACTTACCTTTAAAAATAACCCCTTGCATCCATGATTCTATCCATAATGACCTTGAATTAAGCGATGAAGATCTCATTCCATTCCAGCAGCGACTTATGACCAGTGTTCAATGGATGCAGCAACGACACGCTCACTTTTATGGTGGAGTAAAGCTTATATGTATTTGAGTAAATCTGTGTTTTTGACCAGTAAACCTCTTTAATTACAAAATCTTCACATTTGAATATGATGTTGTTCCTCTTATGCAAAATCCTCCCTCCGAAGAAGAACTCCAACAAACGCTTCGCAACTACCTGGAAAACTGGGCGAAGGAAAACCTGCCCGACTTTAACGAACTCAGCGAAGATACTTCGGCTGAAACCCTGGAGGAAATCACCAAATCCCTTGAACAACTAGCCGATACTGAATTTGAAGCCATCACTCAAGACGCTACTGGCGAATTCATTGATGCTATCGAAGCCACCTTTCAAGACTGGGCAAAAACGGCTCGCGAGGAACTTGATCCCGACGGTGCAGGGAACCAACTCATTTACAAAGCCATGCTCAACTTCTTTGAATCTGATGAGTGGCCCCTCGTTGAAGACGAAGATGAACCCATCCTATACATGAACTTCCAGGGTGAAAATGGTCAATGGCACTGTCTGGCTAAGGCGAGAGAAGCAGAAGACCAATGTGTATTTTACTCCCTTTATCCTGAAGCTGTTCCCGAAGATAAACGCTCAACCATTGCCGAATTTATCACCCGCGCTAACTATGGCATGATTCTCGGCAATTTTGAACTCGATTTCGGCGACGGTGAAATTCGCTACAAAACTAGCATAGACGTTGAGGGAGACAGACTCACCCCTACCCTAGTGCAAAATCTCGTCTACTCCAATGTCATGACAATGGATCAATATCTCCCCGGTATTCTGGCTATCCTAGAACAGAATCTAACAGCTAAAGATTCACTTGATCTGGTTGAGAAACAACTCGAAACCAATGAACAACAATTAAGGGAGTGAGAAGATCGTTTGTAGTGAGGACTTTAGTCCTCTTGTCAGAGGCGCTTCTTTCACCTACGACAAACAGGATTTTATCAAGTTATGTCGAATGCCACTGACTTAAAGCTGGTGGGCAATGCCCACCCTACGGTAGATCAAAGGTTTTGGCGATACAAAAATGCTTATTTCAGTGCCATTCAAGTTATGTCTCTTGATTCAACGAATTCACCCGTCGCAAATCTAATGTCAACGGATACTCCGGACTCAATGATAAGGGTGGAATCGAAATTATTCCCGGTGTATGATCCTGGGGAATAAATCGTTCCAACATCCGTGACTCCGCTTCCCGGTGATTAATGGGAAACTTATCATAAACGATACCATTGGGATGATTAACATAATAACGACATCCCCCAATTGAGCGTTGAGTCCAAGTATCTACAATGTCAAAGACTAATGGGGAATGAGAATTAATCGAAGGATGCAATAACGCCGCATATTCCCTGGCGCGGAAGCGTACCCCACCTACATAGTCTCCCGGTATTCCTGTAGACTTTAACGGCACCGGATACCCATTACAA
Source organism: uncultured Coleofasciculus sp. (assembly GCA_964574085.1). Lineage (GTDB taxonomy): Bacteria > Cyanobacteriota > Cyanobacteriia > Cyanobacteriales > Coleofasciculaceae > Coleofasciculus. The sequence goes on along the minus strand of CAZNNK010000196.1, from coordinate 2,316 downwards.
GTCACCTGATAACGGGATGAAACATTATCTGGATTAGGCGAATGTCCCATCGCTCCCCGCAATCTTACCTGTATCCGTTCCATGGAAGAATCCACATAACGAGCGGTTCCACCAGTACCCGTTTCTTCGCCTAAAACGTGCCAGGGTTCGATCGCGTGTCGTAATTCTAACTCTATTCCCTCTCGGTGAATCTCGCCATAGCGCGGGAACCGGAACTCAAAAAATGGCTCAAACCACTCCCATTGAAACGGATACCCCGCCTCCTGTAACTCCCCGATGACCTGCCGCAAATCCTCGCCAATGTAGTACGGTAACAGAAAGCGATCGTGCAACATCGTACCCCAACGAATTAAATTCTGGGTATAGGGATGCTCCCAAAACCACGCCACTAGCGCCCGAATCAGCAACATTTGGAGTAAACTCATTCTCATATTAGGGGGCATGGCAAACGCCCGAAACTCTAATAATCCCAACTGATTGCGGTAATTTTCTACCGGATACAGCTTATCAATACAGAAAGCGCTGCGGTGAGTATTCCCCGTTACATCAACTAAGAGATTTCGTAACAGTCGGTCTACTAATTCTGGCGCTACCTTCTCCCCCGGTTGTAACGTTTGAAAGGCAATCTCTAACTCATACAAACTCTCATGTCGCGCCTCATCCACACGGGGCGATTGACTGGTGGGTCCGACAAATAATCCTGCAAACAAATATGATAAACTGGGATGATTTTGCCAATAACTAATCAAACTCCTGAGTAAATCCGGACGCCGCAATAAGGGACTCTCTAAGGGCGTTTTGCCGCCAATCGTAATATGGGCACCGCCCCCCGTACTAACCCGCCGTCCATCTAGGGTATATTTTTCGGTTCCCAGACGACAAAGCCGCGCCTCTTCATACAGGGTTGTAGTAATATCCACTAATTCTTGCCAATTTCCGGCTGGATGAATATTGACCTCAATTACACCTGGATCTGGCGTAATTTGAAACCCTTCAATTCCGTCATTACCGGGAGGTGTATAGCCTTCAATTAAGACTGGAGTTGTCACCTTAGCGGCAGTTTTTTCAATCGCGGTGATTAAATCTAAGAAACTTCGCGCTGATGTTAAAGGGGGGAGAAAAATATGCAAAATCCCCTGCCTAGCTTCTATACTTAAGGCAATCCGAATTGTATTATCGGGCGAGTCAATAAATTCCGGACTAGGTAGGGCTGGATTCGCCTCCAAGGGGACAATTCCTTCCTGTACCAATTCTTCAGACCAATCGATGGAATTCAGGGGTAAACGGAATCCAGCGGGGGAGTCGCCAACCAGAAGATTCAACTTCTCATCAGGGAATTGCCAATGACAGGTACTCCAATACAATTGCTCATCTTTTAATACAGGTAATATTGGTAAAACATACCCGCCGATGTTTCCTTCATCTTCATAAGCCGGAATAATACAGGTAGGATTAACACCTAGATGCGTCGCTAACGCCTGAATAAATATCTCCCCCTGTTTTGCTGTATGTCCATAATCCTTTCCTTCTTCTGCATACCACTCTCGATTCTGCCAAATCGGAGTACCATCACTGCGCCAGTAGCATCCTAATGCCCATCGGGGTAAAATCTCACCGGGATACCATTTCCCTAACCCATAATGCAGTAATCCTCCTCCCTTAGAAAACCGGGCTTCTAAGCGTTTGAGTAACTGTCCAGCAATTTTGCGTTTCTCTTCGCCGAGGGCGGCGATTTGCCATTGGGGAGATTCAAAATCGTCAATGGAGACAAAAGTGGGTTCACCTCCCATGGTTAAGCCCACACCTGCGCGGTGTAGCCTTTCGTCCACCGCTTTGCCTAAGCTATCAATTTGTTGCCATTGGGTTTCTGTATAGGGTTGACTAGGGCTGGCGATGTTCTCATGACGCGACACCTTCACCGCAAACTCCAACTGAGACTGACAGGGTTCACTTGTACCCCTCACCGGAGACGCCGCCTCTGGGTTGGGAGTACAGACGAGGGGAATATGTCCTTCCGCCGCTAAGTACCCGGATGTGGGATCTAAACCAATCCAACCAGCGCCGGGAAGATAGACTTCTGCCCAAGCGTGAAAATCGGCACAATCGGCTTCGATGCCTGGGGGTCCATCAACAGGGGGATTGTCTGCTTTGAGTTGAATCAGATAGCCGGAAACAAATCGCGCCGCTAAACCATAATGTCGCAAGATTTGCACCAGTAACCAGGCGGTATCGCGACAAGAACCGACTTTTTTGGTCAGGGTTTCTTCGCAGGATTGAATCCCAGTTTCTAACCGGATAGTATGAGTAATATCTTGG
>CAZNNK010000195.1:0-9117 GCA_964574085.1 uncultured Coleofasciculus sp. | reverse complement strand
AAAGCCTGCGGCATGGCTTCGCTTAACGCACTACAAGGATGAGAGCCATTATTGATATTAAGGTTTAAATGCCGAACAACTTAACAAATCAATGACTAATCAAGCAATTTGACTTCCCCACACTTGGTTTTCTCGCTCAATTTCCCCTAAGAAGTTACGAAACGTTTTTTCGTGGTTTTGCTCCCAACGCTGAATAATATGGAGAATCTCTCGTAATAGATAGCCAGAACCACAGGCAACATAATCGACAATATATTCAGATTCTAGACTCAGAGACGCCAGAGAATTGCCGCGAAAATCAACCAGATAACCGCCGGCTGATTTTAAAATTGGATAGGCGAGCAAATTATAATTTTCCGACGCATGACGACATTCGACCATGAAATCAGCCGCGCCTCGGGCAATTTCACACAATTCCATGGCTGAGTTATCAATTGAGCGAATATCCCGACAGCATAACCATAAGGGGAAACTGCCGCTCAATGCTTCTTTTGCCCGATGATAGCCGGGACGTAAATAGGCGATCGCATCCTCTAGGGAGACTTGAGAGTGACAGTAAATCTGAGTGTAGTCTTGACGGTGAGCGCTGCGGAAATAGGCAGCACACTGAGTCCCATAGTAGCAGTCTCCCGACCGTAATCCTCGTACATAGGCAAAATCGAGATCCCCTAAGGTGACGTCAGATGATTTTGCCGCGATCGCCATAACGAAAGACGGGTCACCCACTTGACGCAACCAGTTGGATGTCCCGTCGATCGGATCGACAAATATAGAATAGTTAGCGTGAGGATTGAGCTTTGGATGTTCTCCTTGGAGATAAAGGTTGATGGGATAGTCGGCTAAACAAGAACAGATAATGTCACTCGCTTGACGATCAATTTCCTGTTTCGCTTTTCCCTGGATAATTGACTGATTTTGATAAGGGATTGTGTCTAAAAAAGTGGTTAGGTTTTCGGCAATTGATGAACAGATGGGTAAGTAATCCATAATTCCAGAACTCCTCTACGGAGATCTATACCCTTAATGTTTCTCGGTAATATGCTATAAATTGTCAATATTACCGCGACGGGTGGGCATAAACTCAGTAAACATGTACTACAGACGACTGATTAACTTCCCCTGACTGGAGACAGGCGGCAGATTAAATAGTCGCTCTAGTTCTTGGATAGGTTGACGGCAAGTGGTATCAACGCTGGGCATTTCCTGCCAGCAGTGCGAACAGAACCAGTAGAGGCGATGGTTGCTAATGTGCCGGAGTAAGGGATGGGAGCAGCAGGGACAAGTATTCATAAATCTTGCAGATCTTTTCTTTTGATGTTTTTTTATGTATAAATATTATTTTTACGTAAAAATCTTTACTAAATCTTGATCGATATCTCTGAGAGTTTGTGATAATAAAGCTAAATAAATGTGATTCAGTTTACATAAATTGAGTGATCACTATCATATTAAAGTGAGACCAAAGCTACTTGTCTGGAGAGTATTAACTGAGAAAAAAGAACCATCTGAAAACAAATGGCTGAGGGCGTATGGCACAATCAGAAGCAGATAGACTCTTAGACCTAGGACTTGAACAATATAAGCAGAGCCACTTTCAAGTCGCTTTACGCTATTGGCAGCAAGCCTTAACTCTCTATCAGGAAATCGCTAATTCCCTTGAAGATGATGTGACAGCACGTCAAGGGGAAGGGAATACCCTGAATTATTTGGGCAAGGCTTACCATTGCTTGAGTGAATACCAAAAGGCAATTGAGTGTCATCAGCAGTCTCTGGGGATTGCCCAGGAAATTGGCGATTCCCTGGGGGATAGCTTCGCTTCACGCATTATAGAAGGGAATGCCTTGAATGGTTTGGGTAAGGCTTACTATTGCCTGGATGAATACCAAAAAGCGATTGATTCCCATCAGCAGTCGCTGGAGATTTTCCAGACAATTAGCGATTCCCTTGGGGATAGCCTTGATTCACGCCAGGGAAAAAGTGATGCTCTGAATAATTTGGGTAACACTTACCAGTCTCTGGGAGACTACCCAAGGGCAATCGAGTGTCATCAGCAGTCTCTGGCGATTAGACGGGCAATCGGCGATCGCTTTTCAGTCGGGATTTCCCTGAATAATTTGGGCAATGTTTACCATTCTCAGGGAGACTACCACAAGGCAATCGAGTACTATCAGCAGTCTCTGGCGATTGCCAGGGAAATTGGCGATCGCTGTGGGGAAGGATGTTACTTGGGGAATTTGGGCATGGCTTACAAATTCCTGGGAGACGACTCAAGGGCAATCGAATACTATCAGCAGTCTCTGAGGATAAAACAGGAAGTTGGCGATCGCAATGGGCAAGGGATTTCCCTGCATAATTTGGGTAATGCTTATTTTTCTCAGGGAGACTACTCAACGGCAATCGATTACCAGCAGCAATCTTTGGCGACTGCACGGGAAATTGGCGATCGCTTGGGAGAATGGCTTTCTCTCAACGATCTGGGTAAGGTTTTCCTGAAAACCAATCAACTGGTAGACGCTGAAAAAAAACTTCGTGCGGCGCTGGAAATTTGTGAAACTTTGCGTTCGAGTTTAGTGAATAGTGATCATCAAGTATCACTGTTTGAAACTCAGGTAAATACCTATCGCCTGCTGCAACAAGTTTTAGTGGCACAAGATAAGTATGATATCGCCTTAGAGATAGCCGAACAAGGGCGGACTCGTATTTTTGTGGAGTTATTGCGAGAACGATCGTCCACACCCGATGAAGTAACGGAAATAGCGAATCAGGGAAGCGCAGCAACATCAAAGTCGGCTGTGCAAATTGCTCAAGAACAAAACGCCACTATCGTTGAATATTCAATCGTTGATAATGATATCTATTGTTGGGTGATCTCACCCACGGTTAACATCACATTTCGACGGGCTAACTTGAACCCCTTACAAGCAGAAAATAAAACCCTCACCGATTTAGACGACATCATTCTCAAAGCGCGAGTTTCTATTGGGGTTGATGAACGAGATAAAAATGGCAAAAAAATTAAATGCGAATCCAACGAACTCATAGATGCCCACGGGCGTTATCCCTTACTCCAACTGCTCTATCAAATTCTCATTTCCCCCATTGCTGACTTACTTCCTCCAGATCCCCATACTCCTCTAATTATTATCCCGCATTACGGCTTGTTTTTAGTCCCCTTCTCAGCGCTGCAAGATGCCAATAATCGCTACTTCATCGAACAGCATACCCTGCTCACTGCCCCGTCTATCGAAATCTTAGAACTCACTCATCAGCGCCAACAATCTCTCAGCCGCGTCAACCAATCCGCCCTGGTTGTCGGAGAGCCCACCATTGACGCCCAATTCACCCAGCCCCCTTATAATCTTAAACCAATTCCCGCTGCTAAAGAGGCAGCAGAAGCGATCGCTACCCTACTGCAAACCCAAGCCATTACGGGTAAAATGGCAACAAAAGCCCGAATCCTCAACCAGATGAAAACGGCTTCCCTTATCCATATCTCCGCCCATGGATTACTGGATGATTTCCACAACTCTGGGATTCCCGGTACAATTATTCTTGCCCCCGAAAACACCGACAAGGGTATCCTCAATGCGGCAGAAATTCTCGGCTTAACCCTGAATGCCGAATTTGTTGTCCTTAGTGCTTGTAGTACCGGAAAAGGTGAAATTACGGGTGATGGCATCATCGGATTATCCCGTTGTTTTATCTTGGCAGGGGTTCCCAGTCTAATTGTTTCCTTGTGGGATATGGGAGCAATTTCTGCTAAACGAGTTATGATCAAATTTTATCAAAATTTAGCTCAAGGTGATGATAAAGCCACAGCATTACGTCAGGCTATACTCAAGGCAAAAGAAGACTTTTCTTGTCCCGCTGATTGGGCAGCCTTTACCCTAATTGGCGAAACTGCACCGTTATCTTTAGGTACACAAATCCCGGAACCAAGGAGACGAACCATGGTATTTACTTCAGAATCCACACCCCAAGAAATTCGAGACGCTTTCTTTAATTTATTAGAAACATCCAACCTATTTTCTGAGCATTTGTCATCCCTAGAGCAACTGATTGCCCAACCAACAGATACACCCCAAGATATTGCCCAACGCATCGAGAAATGGTGCGAAAGTCGCCCGACGATTCAAGCAAATATGCAGAACAAACTAAGTATAATGGGTGCGGGGGGTACAGATAGCCAACCGGATGCAGACATTGCGGCTGAATTCAACCAACGACTGGAAAAAAACCGGATCAGATTGGGTTCACCTCCCTCCTCATCCATGAATCAAACTGAGACATGAGAATAAGCATTATCATTAACACAGAGGTTCGTTCGTAGTTTGTAGTAAGGGCTTTAGCCCTTATCTTATTGGGTTTCGGCGCGTCAACCCAAGATGGTGCGTTACGCTACGAAGATAGCACCCTACAGATAGCGCGATCGCACAATGGTATCAGACAAGTTTCTGGCTTGGACTGTAAGCCGATTGGGGAGAGGAGTTGGGGGTGAAGGCTGCGCCCCTCAGCATTGAAAAAACGACACTATTAACCACTATGACAGAAGACTATCAAATCAGAAATCCCAGCATCACCCTCTATCCCTTCCATGTACGCGATGACTTTGACGAAGGCTTCCAAGCCGTAGCCAAAAACGCCCAAGACTTGTGGGAAACCCTAGCCGATGATATTGGCAAAACTTTCAATATTCCCGAACTTCAATCCCTACGCAATCACCTCATTTGCTACCAAAACGGACAGTATTATCCCAGTGGTGAAGATAAACAGTCAGATTACCAAGAACTCATCGCTTCATCTCAAAAAACCCTAAGATTTCAGCCGACTTCCCAACCAGATAACTTGCAACTCAACGGTTCAATTCGTGCCTCACGCTTTCATGATACCTACACGGCTGACTTAACTTTATATGCTCAAACTCTAACAATTCCCATCACTCAACTCCAACACTTCAATCTCAATGGTTGTTTACTCGCCGATAACATCAAACCCTCTCTCGGACAAACCTTGTTACTCTATGCTGAACCCATATCTTTTGATAATTACCGCAGCCTTGCTAACGCCTGTATTCAAGCATTCTGGAATAATGCTCGTCAACCCGCACCAAAATTAATCGCTGAAGGACAGCTTTTTGGCAGTCCAATTTTTGAGTACAATTATCGCAATCAAAATCCAGCCCAACAGTGTCACATCCTAGTTTGGTTGAAACATCATCCCAAGACTTTGAATCGGATTTCATCAAACAATTTTAACGACTTCCTCATAAAGTTACTCTATTTTCGCGCTAAAATACTCTTTATCTATCACAAATCCAGAGAATGGTATAGCGAAGGACAACGCCTGACCAGTGATATCGAAAAAGAAATTCCTCAATTCACCAAAATAGAACAGGAGCCAGATGCAGAGAGTCGCCTCACCCAATTCAAAGAATTACTAGCTCGCATCCGCACCAAGGTTTTTGATTATACTAAGTGCTTAAGTTTATTGAAGGAACACAGCAATACTTTAACTATTAATACCAACAACTATAGAACAACCTTAGAGGAGATTCAAAAACTAACGCTAGCCGATGATAGCCTGGACTTTTTATACAAATTAATCAACTTAGCAGAACATGACCATCAGCAGCAAATTCAAGCCGACTTAAATTACCTATTTACTAGTCAAAACTTATTCCAACAAATGATTACCACTATCCGAGGTATGGTAGAGATTGAACAAATCGAAAGTGACAGACGGTGGCAAGCTAGTGAAAATCGGCAAAGTCGCCAATTGCAAGAAGCCTTAGCCCGACAAGAAGCCGCCCAACGAGAACGAGAATACCAAGCGCAGGAACAAGCAAAACAGCAGGAAGCAAGGGAAAAGAAACGGGAAAAGCGGCTGGAAGATGTTATCTTTTTTGTGGGTACAGTGATTGGTGCTAGTGGTATCTTTGGTTCCAGTTATCCTCTCCTGCAAGAGAGTCCCATTCAATGGCGTCCCGATGCTTCGTTACCGATACATCCGTTTGTTGGGTCAATTTTCTGGAGTATTATTTTTGGTATCGTGATTGGTTTGGTTACTTTATTCTTCCTGATACTGATTAGAAAGTTACTTAAATCGTAAGGAAGCCTATCACCGTTGTAGGTTGGGTTGAGCGATCGCGAAACCCAACAGGCTAACCTGCTTGCCTTGGGTTACTTTTCGAGGAGGCTCTACCTACGTTCCTCAACTTAAACTCGTTTCCAGCTAAAAGCTGGAAATGCTGTTCAGCGGCTGGAGCCGCGACTAGGGGAGGTGGAGCCTCAGAAAACCTGACCCTCAGTTAATTGACCAACAGCATCCGCTCCGACGTAGCATCCACAGGTGTTTTGCACTCTGGCATCGCATATACTCTGAAGAAACTAAAAAAAGTCCTATAATTCTAAATTTTGTCCTACCACAATCCAATTATTAGATTCTAAACTGATTTTGTCCACAATCAAATTTTCCTAGTTGAGTTGATCAAGTCAACAGGCAATAACTCAACAACTTAGTAGGTAGGCTTTTCATAACACTGAATTGAGTTGAGGCAAAAAAGTCCTGAATTTAACTCAACTTTTGACTGACCTGAAGATGCATACTACCAATTAACGCTGTTAATTTGTCACGAGGATAAATTAAGATGAGTCGCAACCTTTACGCACTGCTAGTGGGGATTAACGAATACCCTGATCCCAAGCTTCGCTTATCTGGCTGTGTGAACGACATTATAGAAGTAGAAAAATACTTGACTGAACGGGTCGAACAGGGATTCAAGCCTCGTATACGTAAACTTTTGAACCAAGAGGCTACCCGTCAGGCAATTATTGATGGCTTCCGACAACATCTATGTCAGGCGGGAAGCAATGATATTGTTCTCTTCTACTACAGTGGTCATGGTTCTCAAGGGAAGACACCCAAAGAGTTTTGGCATTTAGAGCCAGACCGACTGGACGAAATGTTAGTTTGTTATGATAGTCGCTCAGAAGGAAGCTGGGGTTTAGCGGATAAAGAATTGGCATACTTGATAGCTGAAGTATCAGAAAAAAACCCCCACATCTGTATTATTCTAGATTGCTGTCATTCGAGTTCTGGGACGAAAAGGGAGTGGCAGGTGCGTCGCTTACCCGAAGATGAGCGTGAACGCCCACTTGATACCTACGTTTTTTCACCACACCAGTTAAAAACATTATCGTTTCCTCGTAGTAAGCCTGAAGATAACCCCAGTGGTTGGAACCTACCCCAAGGACGCCATATTCTCCTATCCGCTTGTCGTGACTACCAATTAGCGTATGAAACAAATAAACAGCGGGGAGTATTTTCCTATTGCTTGATGGAGACATTACACCATAACGGCAAGCTAACCTATCGGGATTTATTTAAGCAAGCAAATGCTTTAGTTCGCAGCCAATTTGAAAATCAGTCGCCGCAGCTTGAAGTCAGGTATTCGGACGATGAAAACCGATTCTTCCTGAATAGTGCGATTGCAGAACGTCAACCCTACTTCACGGCTTCTTATACCAAAGACTATGGCTGGGTGATTGATGGGGGTGTTGTCCACGGTGTTCAACGTCCTTCTAACAGTGAGACTACTTTGCTAGCGCTGTTTCCGATTGACTGCCAAAACTTGCGTGATCCATCAAAATCTGTCGGTGTAGCTGAAGTGACTGAGGTGCTGCCATCGCTGAGTAAGGTAGAAATCAGCGGTATTGACAACCTGACAAAAGATTGCACGTTTAAAGCTGTTGTTACCAGCGTACCATTGTCACCTTTAGGAGTTTACTTTGAGGGAGAAAAGGCTGGAGTTGATTTAGCACGCCAAGCTTTGCACTCAGCAAGTTTTGGCAACCAACCCTCAGCCTATGTCCACGAGGAAAAGGAACTCGCTAAGGCAGAGGTTCGCCTGCTGTGCCGCGACGAGCAATATTTAGTTGTTCGACCCACCGATGATCACCCCCTAGTAGAGCAAATTGACGACTATACGATTGAGAATGCACAAAAGGCAATTCAACGTCTGGAACATATTGCCCGTTGGAATACAATTGTTAAACTTGAAAGCCGTCCTGACAGTTCAATTCAATCGGGTGATGTGAAGATGATGTTCTTCTCAGAGGAGAATGAGGAATTACCCCAATCCCAGCCGATCCGTTTAGAGTACCAATACAAGGATGGTAAGTGGGAAAAGCCTGAATTGAAACTCAAACTTATCAATACAAGTAAGAAAACACTTTTCTGTGCTGTTGTTGACCTTGGAGACTTGTTTGAGGTTTACAATTCGTTAATAGACGTAGGTTGTGTACGACTTGAGGCAGAGCAGTCAACTTGGGTTCCAGCTAATAATACTTTATGTCCTGAAGTACCAAACGACTTATGGGAACAGGGTATTACCGAATACAAAGATATCTTCAAGTTAATTGTTAGTACCACCGAGTTTGATGCCCGATTAATGACTCAGAACGAACTAGACGCCCCTCGACCTCTAAAAAGGAATGTCCCATCTGATAACGAAAGTACCCTTGATCGTCTGATGGATCGGGTTCAAAATCGTGCCGCAAAACCCAGAAGCAAAGGCAAAATTAACGATTGGTATACAGAAAAAATTGTTGTGACAACAGTCCGTCCTTTAGAGAATATTTCAGTTTCTAGTACAGAACCGAAAGAATTATTAAGGACAGGTGTTCAATTACAACCACATCCTAGTTTACAAGCTAAGGTGCGTTTAACGACCGCACCCCAGATAAGTCGGGATGTGGGAAATAAGATTGTGCCACCCATCTTTCAAGACGATCCCAGTTTGACTCAACCCTTCAACTTTGTCGTCAGTTATGGCACGGCTCCGGAATTGAGTATTTTGGAACTAAACGATGTAGAAGACTATACGGTTGTTACTCCTGATTCACCCCTAAAATTAATTATTGACACTCCCTTACAGGATAATGAATATGTTTTGCCTATTGGCTATGATGGTGAATTTTTCCTGCCATTAGGTTTAGGACGAACCACTCAAGACGGCAAGACAGAAATTGAGCTAGAACGATTACCAGAACCCGTGAGTCAGGGAAAACGCGATCTAAAAGGGACGATTCGGATCTACTTTCAGAAAGTGCTACGAGA
>CAZNNK010000194.1:0-9144 GCA_964574085.1 uncultured Coleofasciculus sp. | reverse complement strand
ACAACGTTGCACCTAACCCATATAAATCGGTAGCTGGAACCGCTTGTCCCAGGATTTGTTCTGGTGCCATATAGCCAAACGTTCCTACCACAGTACGACTTCTAGCTAAGGTACTGTAATAGGTAGTTTGCACCGCACCAAAATCCACAAGCATTATCCGCCCATCATCGCCTCGGATGATATTATCGGGTTTAATATCTCGGTGAATTACAGGGGGTGTTTGCTGATGTAAATAAACCAGAATGTTTAAGACTTGAATAGCAATTTGGCGAATTTCTGTTTCCTTCCCCCGCCACCCGTTTTGTACCGATTCGGCTAGTGAGCGTCCGGGGGCAAATTGTTGGATAATATAGAACGTGCGATCGCGTGGTGTATCTTGATAGAAATAATCCAGATACCGAGGAATACCCGGATGATTCAGTTGAGCCAACACCTGTGCTTCTCGTTCAAACGGAATTATAAAAGAATATACATCAAATAAAATGGTAATACATGAAAATAATAAAGTATGGGGTTTTTACTTGGTTCAAGTTTTGTTAGTTATGGGGGCTTTAGTGCTTGGTGTTCCTATAATTAACATAATCATTTCCTCTGGTGTTGCTTTTAAAACCTCAGATTTTATTATGATTTTGATTTTAAGTTTATTTTTGTTATTTATCTTTGCAGTCATATACATAAATTGTATATCAATAATGAAAACAGTAATTTCAGCAACTTTTTACATCCAAAAAAGTAAAGCTGAATTTTTTAAATCTGAAAAAACCTATTCAGGACATGAGCATATAGAAAAACATAACTTTAATGAAGTAGAAAAAATATTAATAATTAAAGAAATATATAGTGATAATTCCGATGAATACCACGTTGTTATTCAATTGTCAAACGGAAAAGAATTATCTGTATTAACTTATGGATTCTATGAAAAAAGACCCGCTCTTGAATTAGTTCAATGCATTAACCAATTTATTAATTTATCTCAAAATTCTATTGAGATAATTAATAAGCCAATAATTTAAAGGACATAGGAACGGAATTTTATTGTCAACCCATCTGTGGGTAAATCAGTCGGAGAACGATGAGTAAGCAAAAATAATAAGGTTGCCCCTAATCCATATAAATCCGTTGCCGGAACCGCTTATCCTCGAAATTGTTCAGGTGATAAGACTTTAAGGGCTACCCGTTGCCCCGTTTTTAAATCTTCAGCGTGATAGGGTGTCCCACTGCCATGAAGATGTATTGATTGCTTCGCTAGTTATTCCCGTAGATGAAACCGAATTCAACCCGTGACGAGTGATGAGTGTATATACCTAAAATTATCGCCTTTCCCCTGAAAAAATGCCAGATCATCCCAACGTGACTCAAGACACCGTACAACTATCCCTCACTGCCTTTAGGGAACAGGAATTGCAACGCCTGCGGAATAGCTTACGTCAGGGACAACAACCGATGGCAGATTGGCAGGGGGGTTCTCTGGCGGTGTCGGCGGTACCCGGTGCGGGAAAGTCTACGGGAATGGCTGTCGCGGCGGCTATTGCGATCGCACGCTATCAACTTCATGGTAAACGACAATTAGTTGTAGGTTGGGTTGACGACAGAAAACCCAACGGAATTTAGGGCTAAGGTTCCCTACTACAAGCCGAATCTAATTCATCTTGCTAAGGTGTGCCACGCCACTACAGACTACAGATTAATGTTTGTGGGTGGCGCTGGATAGTTGGTTGCAGTTATTGGCTTCGTTGAAACGTTTATAGGCTAAAGCCCTTACTACAAACATCAAGATGCGCCGCCGATGTGGATATTTCGTACCCGCACGGGGACACAAGCATGGGTCATTTGGGCAATTTGCATGGGTTCACCTTTACCACATAAATTTGTCCCGCATTGTTGCCATTCAGATGCAGGTCCGATCGCGTCTACACTGTTCCAGAAGTCTGTGGTCATGGAATGATAGGTGACATCTTTTAACATTCCTACCACTTTACCCTTTTCTACTTTCCAAAATGCATCGCCACCAAACTGAAAATTGCGCCGTTGCTGATCAATGGAAAAACTGCCAATGCCATCAATTAAAATACCATCTTCGGTATCGGCAATCATTTCGGCTAATGTCGCCGTATGACTTCCCCCCTCGACTCCCGGTTCTAAACCTAAATTGGGAATGCGTACCATTGGCACACTTGACCAACTATCGGCAAAGGCGCTACCATTGCTACTGCCTTGCCCTAATCGATAGGCGGTTTCGCGATCGGTGAGATAATCCACTAAAATTCCATCCTTGACAACGTACCACTCTTGTGCAGGTACGCCCTCGTCATCATACCCCATGGTACTGCGTCCACTGGGTTGGGTGCGATCGGCTTTGAAGTTGACCCAAGGTGCGGCATACTGGAGTTTACCGAGTTTATCCGTGGTGGCGAAACTGGTGCCAGCAAAGTTGGCTTCATAGCCGTATACTCGATCTAATTCCGTGGGATGTCCGACGGATTCATGAATCGTCAACCACAGGTTTGTGGGTTTCAGAATGAGCGTGGTGCGAATACCAGAGGGACTTTTCGGTGCATGGACTTTTTCAATCGCTTCTTCGGCTACCCGTTCCACTTGAGAAAGTAAATCCGCTCGGATAACATGCTCATAGCCCTTATTCATCGGCGGACGTTCATAGCTGCGATTTTGAGCATCTCCATTCGCGATCGCACTGCAGCCAAATCCCGGATAGGTCCGATACAGCGTTTGGTGAATCAGCGAACCTTCCGTGGAAGCAAAGGTCTTATCTTCCTTGGTAAATTGTAAATAAGAATACGCCTTTTTAATCCCCCGTTCGCCATAACTCAGCAGTTGGTCATTAATGTGCAACAGTAAATCGGCTTTTTCGCTAATCGGGATACTAAAGGGGTCAATGTCCATCGGAGTGATGTAGGTATCCTGATAGGCGGCGACAGGAACCAATTGCACCCGTTTCTGCTGAGACAGGCGACTCCCCTTGGCGATTTCCACGGCTAACGTAACAATCCGTTCCACCTCTGCTGGCGTTTTATAGGGACTGGCTGCAAATCCCCACGCCCCATCGAGTAATACCCGCACCCCAAAGCCAGCACTAACATGATCAGACAATTGACTCAAGGAGCGATCGCGGGCATAAAGATTTTGATGGCGGTAGGTGCAAAATCGGACATCGCCGTACTCACAGCCTGCTTGACGAATCAAATCAATCGCCAGTTGAGCCAAATCCGTTGCGGTGGTGATGGGGGTGAGTGCTTGTACCATAGTCAGTTTGTGATAATTAAAAGCGTTTTTTACCAGACAGATAGGTGGGCAAGGATAATTAACAATAGTATACGTTTTTTTATCTCACCCTGACCAACTAAGTACATTTACCTTACCACCCTGTCTCAATAAACCAAATTGTCACCAAATTGTAGGGTGCGTTAGCGAAGCGTAACGCACCAAATAAGAGTAAGTATTGTTGAAAACTTGTCGATGATAAGCTGACTTAAGTGGCTCAAGGTAATCCTTACCATTAACATTTGGCATCATTAACTGGGTTTACTAAATTGACGCTCTAACCATTGTTGCTCAACGTCAGACAGAGTGGGTGGAGGAGGTGGTTCATTGTAGTTAATCGACAAATCATACGCTGCCTCATCGTAAACCTCTCTCATGATTGTCGGCACATCTAACGCCACATCTGCATCAGGAAACCTTAAAGGAACCGGAATAATGGGTAACGTATCTTGTAGCTTCAATGTCCAGATATCCATAACCCCCGAATGAGCGCGAGTCAGTGCGATCGCATAAGCGACATCGGGCAAGTTAGGATGACTAAATGGGCGGATTCCACGACGCAGCAAATCAAACTCCAACAAATGAACTCCGGCTTGGTAGAGACGTTGGCGCTTCTGGCGGTAAGCGGTTAAACCGGGTTCGCGTTTATTCGCGGGTGAAATAATCTCAATACTCGTCACCAGAAGATTCTCCGCCGTATCTCGAATCTCAACCGTCGCCAGCCGTACCGGAACAGGTTGCACCATGGGTAAGGTTAGGGGGGTACTCGAACTCGCCGACGTATCTGGGGTAGTTGTCTGCTTACCTTGTCGCTGGCGAACCTGCATCACCTCAACATCCGGATATAAAATGCCAATTTCGCTTTCTGGGAATCGGTCTTCAGCCACATACACTTCCAATCTAGCCGTATAACGCGGACGCAGTTTAGGCGTTAACTGCTGGCGAATCTTGTTAGCAAGGGCATGATGAACATCGGGCCACAGGTATCCTTCGAGGTAGGGGTCCATTCCCGGAAACGGTGAAGGCATGGTGATGGAATCGTGTGGGGCGTCTGTTTATTTTAGCAAAGCATCATACCATTCACGCGATCGCATCACACTGAGTTCCCTGATTTTGTGAAGAAATTGGGGATCTCACTGAGACTCACATCAATTCCGGTTAAGTATTCCCTAACAAAACTGATATTTGGCGCACTATCCTGATTTTTCCTGACGTCTGGCTTGAATCAAGTCCATAACTTTTCCTATTGCACTCCTCCTAATCGCAGCAGATACTGAATGTGCAAGATAACACTGTATCAGTGCATTACTTATCAGACTTACTCAATAAATTCTATCAAAACTTCAAGCCTTCTGGAAGCAAGTGGCAAATCAGTGGAATCTAGCGATTAAACGCCTGGAAACTATACCCATTCGTAGCCAAAATTACACGAAGGCGAGAGCAAAAATTATTGAGTATCAGCAAAATTTAAGCATAGCGAAAGAAAAGGCTATAGATGCAGCCACTGCTGACTATTGTCAACCCCAAGTAGAAAGGACGTAACAAAAATAAGATCCCCGACTTCTTGAAGAAGTCGGGGATCTGTTCGAGGAAGTTATGAACAAAGTTGAGTAGAAAGTTCCGCCATCATCGTCTCCAGTTCAGGTGAGGGATTATCTACCCGATAAACTTCTTGCAACGCATCAGACCAAAGTTGCTGTTTGGTAAAATAGTTAGCTCTCTCCAGTGCAATTTCCTCAGTCGTTGCCCCTTTTTCCCTCAGTTGTGCTGCTAAAATAATCAATCGCACCCGAATGCGATCGCGCTGTTTGCCATTGAGGACACTAAAGGGTATAAATCGTATAGGTTGGCTATCGTCTGCCTGATCAAACATGACCCAGTGGTAGGTTTGACCCGGTTCTAAGGGTTCTCCTGTATAATTGACACGATTCACCCTTTGCCTATCATTAGCAGCAATCGGTTGACGCCAGATGATCTGCTCACTATTTGCCTGACGAATGCCAATCCCACCAATTTTTCCTTGCCAAACGAATAATGGACGATTCTGCCAGAGTGTGGCTGAATTTCTGCGGTATTCTGGTGTGATTAGGCAAAGTTCAACGGGTCGCGAACCTAAGGGCGGATCGTCCCGGCGATTTAACAAATCTTGGCGGATTGTTCTCCAGGATACATCAGGATGAATCGGAGCGGTTAGGGCTAGTTTTGCAGAGGATAAAACCAGACAAGTTGTCAGTAGAAAAAACTGTATTCTTTTAAGCATCACTATTTAATCGTCTCCAAAACACAGGTAAGGCGTAAATCCAAATTGTAACCGATGGAAAAAAGAAAGGAATTAATAAAGCAGCAGAAATATAAACCTGTAAGCCCATGATTCCATAAATAGCGGTGGCACTGGTTAAGAGTACCAACCAATGCCATATCCGAATTTGTCGGCGTTCACTGATGATTAACACCATTCCTTTCCCCATAAAAGCAGCAATAGCAACCACCCACAAATCGGGAATCGGAATCACTAATCGTTGAGTTAGTAAATGGTGCATGGTATAGGCATGAGATTCACCCCCTGTAAATACGGGTGGATAATTCAGTTGCGGATTTTGCGATCGCCAATAGTCTACAGCCATAGGAATGGGAAAGTTATCACTCCCTCCATCCGTTACCCCAGCTTGGTCATATCCGCCCGCTGCAATCAGGACAACTTGCTGGTTTAATTGTGCCGCTGTTGGTGCATTATCAGTATTTTCCAGTAACTCCCAAGCGGCAATTGTTTGATAGGCATAATCGGGGGGAATGGAAAAATCAATAATTGGATATAACCAAAGTTGTTGGAAATTTCGCGATGGGTTCGTAATTGCAGAAAGGCGCAACGGATGCAAAAATTCCGTGAGGGGATTGGGTGCGGGATTGTTGTCTAAATAGTGAATGAATCGGGTGCGAAAACTTGCCGATGAATCCGCCTCGGTTAATCGCTGCGGTTGCGGTAAATTCGGCTCAGGTTTTTGATTGGCGGCGTGAGCGAGGGCTAATAAATAGGCAAAGGAACAACTATCCGCACAATTGGTATTAGGGGGGAGAAGTTTAGTGTACCAAAGCGGCGCATTGATATAAGCCTCTAAACTCCAATCGGGGTGAGCGAGACTATCAATAATTCCTAGTTTTTCGTTCCCGGTTTTTACCGATGCAAACACTAGCCAGGTTTGTTTTTTGTCAATGGCTTGCTGAATAGACTGCGCCAGAACATCATCTTCATCGGTGGGACTATCCAGGAGATAATCTAACCCAATCACTTTGGCATCTAAGGCGGTAAGCTGATCAATGAGTCGGGCTAAATAGGTGCGGTCAATGGGATTAATGCGTCGTGCATCAATATTAGCGTGGATGAGAGACTCGCGGTCAATATGTACTAAGAGAACAGGGGGAGATTTAGCTGTAGGAATCTGTTCAGTAATATTCCGATAAACCGACTGCATCCACACCCGTCGTTCCAGTAGAAAATCTTGTACCCCAGGGCGTAAACTAAGAAACATGAGAACCAAAAGTGCGATCGCTTCGGGTTTCGTCGGTAACCACCGCTTGACCCGTTGCTTCCAGCCTGTGGGTTCTAGGCGAAACGGGGGGGCGTCAGGATGGCGAAATAGGGAGGGAACTAGATAGGCGCTAGGATAGGTGAGATGCTTTTCTAATTTGAGATACTGACAAGCCGCCCGCAGGGATTCTTGCACATCATGAAACTGGGCTAACCGTTGCAGAAACTGCACCAGGAATTCTTGGGCGACGTGGTTATGAATTGGTTCTCGCATCACCGCCACCTGAGGAAAGCCTAAATCAATCAGGGAATTGGCTAAACTGAGTCCATTACAGGAGTTAAATAGGGCAAACTGTAAGCCGTGTTCCTTGGCGATTTTCAGGGGTTTGGCAATTTCACTGAAATTCACAGACACGCCCGGCGCGATCGCAAACTCTCCGCCAGTTAATAGGGTTTCATTACTATGACCCGCGAAAAATAAGATATCCCAGCCGCGTGCATCGGTAATCTGCTTGACAATTTCCGTTTTTAATGCATTACCCTCCTGTCCCGGTTGCCAACCGACAAACACAACCTCAGCGATTCCGGTAAGCGATCGCACCGCCTCTTGATCCGGGTTAAAATTTAATCCGGTATCATCTCCCCAAATCACCAAAACCCGCGCCCGTCGCCGCCGCCTGGGTGTCACCGTTGTCCCTTGAATCGTCAGAGGTGTCCGCAGAATCTGAATTTGAGATGGTGCCGCAAACTCCGTGCCAATTTCCCAGGCTTCCCAGGGTAATCGGGCAAGTTCTAGGGGATTACAGGTAATAAAAATTTCAATAATCGGGGTCGTATCTTTCATCCCCTGATCTCGAACCGCCTGAACGATACGAGAACGAAGTTCAAACAACTCCCCTCGCCGTAACCATTGATGAAACTCGTAGAGTAATTTAGCCTCAGCTTGAACCAATTTAGCGTGCCAATCGACGGGTGGTTTCCTCAAGTTCCCCATCTGAGACACCCGCCCTCGCAGCGCCTGCTTATAGAAACTCAGATAAACTGAGCTCCACTCCTGATACAGCGTAGTCAGGGTTTCCGGATAGGGTACAGTCACACCAATTTGTTGTCCTCGCCCCCAGGACAACTCAAACAGACAAGCCTGTTCGACGCGCTGAACTTTGAGATAGAACACAAAACGGTTGGGAGTCATAGTCGATAGAATCGCCAATTGGCAATCACGATGCCTCGTTTCTTGATTCTATCTCTCAACCTTGAGGGGGATATGCAGTTGCACAGCCGAAATTGGTGAAGTTAACTGCATACCTCCTCTCTATTGAGAGATATAGATTATAAACCACCAAGGAGTGATCACGATGACCAACAACTTGACCAAATTCTCCCGCTGTCCCCTGAGTAACGTACTCACTCTTGTTTCCTTTCTCGTGCCAGGAAAACAGGTTGACAGCACAACGTTGTACATCGCTGTTGACTGCCAGAATCAAATTTATCAAGTGCAATTTGAGCGATTTATCGATGCCAATGGACAAGTTAGAGATAGCACTTGATAATGAATCAACTAGACACAGGCTTGAAACAACTAGCAATAGAAGCGCAGCGGCATCCCGCCAAAAGTCAGCAGCGGCAATTGGTTTTAGCCAAATTGTTAACGGAAATCTTACATTCCGGTAAGCTGTGCTATCCCTATCCAGGGCAATTTCGCGGCTTCTATGAGGAGATTTATGCCGAAGCTAAACAGCAACTTTTTGAGTATGTTTGTGAGAGAATTGAAATGTACAATCCTGAATCTCAAGTATTAGCCTGGGTTAATTTTCTGTTGAAGAAGCGATTTTTTTCCGAAGCCAGTCGTGATATCTTGCCGATTAAGGGCTTAAACGGAAAGACGTTGCCTTGGATGACAATTGATGAATTAGAGAAGTGTAGTTTTATGGAAAGCAATCCCCAGTTAAATCCTTCTCTGTCTCAACAAGTGATTCAAATTTTACAAGAAGACCCCGAAGGAATTTTTCAAGGGACGTATACCTCTAACAATCCAGCGGCTAATTTTCAGTATTTAGCGATAAAACTGGTTTCTGGATATTCATGGAATGAGATTTCGCAGGAGTTGGGGATTAAAATTTCCACCCTAAGCAGTTTTTACCAGCGCTGTTTGGTGAAGTTTAGCCCTAAGATTAAAGACTACTTATCCTAGGGAGTAGGCGACACCACGCGATCGCTCTTTTAGCATGTTAAGCGGTGGGGTGCAGGGAGCATGTCAGGGACAGCACAGAACGTTCAAGTAGGTTGGGTAGAGCGATAGCGAAACCCAACTGGCACTCCCTGGAGTTGGGTTTCGT
>CAZNNK010000193.1:0-9146 GCA_964574085.1 uncultured Coleofasciculus sp. | reverse complement strand
ATACAGAATTTCCCGAAGAACAAAGTAATAAAAGGAAAGTTGGCATCACTGCTCAGGAACGATAATTGGCGATGAGTTATCTATCTGCCGAAAAATTGGTTTGGGAAAGGAAAGAGGTATCCTATCCAAAGCAGTTTACAACGTATCCAAACAGAAGACGGACAAACTTACTATTACTCAATAGTTTTAACAGTGAGGATGGTGCAGGAACCTGATTTGCATTATCCCCGATTAGATGTTAAGCCAAGCATTAGGCGCTGGCTCAGTGTAAACGATTCTAAATTGTCAAAAAATCACGGTAGTAACGCCTGCATCCGCGCCCAACTGAATTGGGGACAAGCACTAAATCCTGATCAGTGGACAGACTATTTTCTTTCTTGCCGGATGGTATTAAAGAAAGGTGTAGCAGACTGGGATGAAAACCTAGCTATATTGTTGGAAAAATTAGACATTCTTTCAGTGAAACCGCAACAACTATTAGCTAATCCATCAGATGGTTTAAGCGGTAAACCTAACATTGGCATTGCCTATAAAGAAGGGATGAAACCCAACCATAAAGTAGCGAAAGGATTACCTACAGCTAATACTCACGAACTCTTAAGCCAAATAGCTGATGTCTTAAAGGACTGTTGGCAACCGATAGATTGTCAACGGGAAAAACATGGTACAGACAAGCCGTCAAGTCAGTTCTTTGACTTGAAAAAGCCCAAAAAAAGTTTTGATGAGCCTATCCTTAGAAAAAAAGCAGAAACCGAAAAGCAATTTGCCGTCAGAGAAAAAAGATGGTTACGTAAACAGGAAACTGAACTGAAGAAATGTATCAAGAAAAAAAGAGAGTCTGAATCAGATTACCAATTGCGCCGCCAAGAACTCCTAAAAAAACATGAGTCAGAGCTTCGTAGCTGGAAACCAAAACCAGAAGAGACGGAAGAGGAGTTTCAGGAGAGGCTAAAGCAGTTTTATGAAGAACGTCGTGGTGAACAAGCCACATTGCGGCGTGCAATTCGTTCATCCGTTGGCGAACATTTAACCATTTGGATTTGGTACATCAACGAAAAAAATCTAGTAGAACGCCTCAAAGCAATAAAGTACTGCTTAGGGTTGCCAAATGCAGAACCCGGAAGTTACTCGTTCCCGGAAGGTTTAACAGTGACTATCTGTGTGGATGAAGTGGCTGGTTTAGCCCAACGCTTAGATTTATCTCCTGAATTTAAACCGAAGAGTACAGAGCGAGAAAAAGCGATAAATAAGCGAAGGAGTGAAGTCGCTGATCTTGTGCAGCCTGTTCAATCAAAACTACGTGGTAAAGTGGGAGTTTGGTTTGAAATTTATGATAAAAAACATTGGAAGTTTGTAGAAAGAAATAACGAAGGTGAAGAAAATGAAACTAAATATAAGTTAGCCCCTTTGGGAGACCCAAAACGTGCGATTCGTCTCGGTTTTGCGGATGAGGGACTTGTCAGCCAGTTTATTACTCCCAAACAAAAAAGTTATTGTCAAAAAGCTATCTGTAGCTTTATCGACCTATTGCGCTCTCTAGGAGTGCGGATGGCGCCATCTGACATAACACTTCCCCATGTAGACCCAGATACCCCGATCAATGAAGTAGGGCTATGGTTGGTCAATCGAACGTCCGAAACTAGCGCTGATGCCAAACCCCAAACAATTCCCGTCATTGTCAAAATGTCTTCTCGGACGGCTGAAATCACTGCTATTTTCCCCGGTTTAGAATCGTGGATACCCTATCATGAAGCCTTGACTCGCATAAACAAGGAGGGAAAAGGATTTACCAATGATGTTAAAAGTAAAGCTAAAATTAGAACATTTATTCAGCAAACTCTCTACAAGAAAGAGTTAAGAGGTAAGCCGACATTACTTTACTGTTTAGCTCAGAATATCCGTCAGCAATGGACGTGGCTACAGGATAGACAAATTTCCGTCAAGGGATTATCGTTTGCCGAGCGAGACCAACCTGTTTTTGAGGAATTCCCTGGACTGCGGGTTATCCGATTACGCTCTGGGGATGAAACATCAGAGTGGTTTGGCATGGATGGGGAAAAAGTATCTGGATTTATTACTGGTCTATTCAGGAATTTAGACAATGACCGCGTATTTTTTAGTCTTGGTAAGAAGTCTTCGACGATGAGTGACATTGCCAACAATTTATCGAGGATAGAGCAACCCGAAAAATCTTGGAGGCACCCTTCTCTGGTTGAGATTACCATAGGTTACTATCAAGACGATGACAAGGACAACTTACTCGACTTAGCCGCGATCGCTCACGAATCCCGTCATGGCGTTTTGCAATACGAAGACTTCTTAGAAGTGCCTAGAGTCCTTCATTACGCTAAACAGATGGCTGATTATGTCCTCATGCTAGATGACGATTACGAGCTATCTGATGACTAGCGCTGTACCCTAGCACGTCCAATGGAAGCACAGGAGTACGGAGAAGAAGCGGGTGAACAGTCAAATTTTGAGGGGGGTAAGCGCTAAAACTATTACGGGATAAGGCTTTAGTCTTGGCATAATACATTTGTACTGAAAGGACTTCAGATCAAAATACCCCAGCGTTAAAACTGGGGCATTCATTTATTAAATTTTTTATGTTATAGACTGGGGACGTAGCATCCCTGGTTGAATGATAGCCTGAAGTAGACCTTAACGGAAAAAATTACCGTCTTTTGTTAGGAGAGAGAGTAACCAATTCAGCGGCTGTTTTCCGGAAGGGATATAACCGTTCGATGCCCAGAAGCGACAGAACAATCAAAACCTGAATAGCCCATGGTGCCATAGCAAACCCAAAAATTAAGCAAAATATAGCACTACCTATAGCTAAAACCCGGGAAACTTCGTGAGAGGCGCGTAAAGACAGCCAGAGACTTGCGATGGCGCTGATCAAGAGAATCAGGAAGATAGGAAGCATAGCGATCACCTCTTAAAAGTTCCTAGAGGGCTTCCATCCGATTCAACGACTGCGAAACCCTCAATGCTCTCTACGCTAACATTGATTGATTAGAGAAAATTGTAATATTAATAACGAGTTCGGGTTTTTTCAGAAATCTTTGCATAACTTCGTATTTTTCAGGCAGAGGTGGGAGCATTTGCCTGCAAAAATCCCCATAACCAGTTCTTCAGATGATACGTGGCACGGCAATCATCTTCATTGTAGCGTTGGATAATCTCTAGTACCGAGCGATCGCCTGTTGTCAGCCACTGCTCATAGAGACAGACGCATTGAGACCCTGTTACCGCCGCATCCCGCCACTCAAAGCCTAACCACCGGGCTAAATGTTTGAGCGAATAGCTTTCCACGGGTAGGGTGACTGTACTCATCACTTGCTGATGCACATCGACAAAGCGCGACAGTAAGGGCTGTAGGTGAGTGAAGGGCGTTTTGTAAAGTTTGGCTAAGCGCTTGACGGTTTCCACTTCATAATCCGAAAAATGGAAGATGGGAGCATCGGGGTAGAGCCACACCAACTCTAAAAATTGCTGCCAGATGAAGCCCTCATCGTCGGGATGTTCTGCTAGGAAGGGATAAAATGTCTCGGTATTGGTGGAGCGATCAATCACTAAGATACCCAGTAAATAGTCCAGGTTTAAGTCGGGTTGAGCCTCGATATCAAAGAAGAGTTCAACAGAGGCTTTGGGTAATAAGTCTACGTATCGAATCGGTTCCCAGTAGGTGTCAGGCTGAAACTCTGAGTGAAAATTGACTCCAGCACCATTGGCGTTGTTCTCCGGTTCCGTCAACCTGTCGAATAGGGGAGTCTCCCTAGCTGGATCAAATCTCTGACGCAAAATCACCCGATTATGCTGAATCGATTGAGCCTGTTGCACCAAATTTAATGCCACTTCACTGCCAAACAGAGATGCCAAGGTGCTAATCTCAACTTGGGCAAGGGATTCTACTGTGGTTATCCCTAATTCCTGTAAACTCTGGTAACGCCTTGGCGTCACACCGGGTATCAACGAAAGATGCTTTTGAGATTGCGCGATCGCATAACAGCTACTATGCCAATGGCAAAGACCACATTTTTGCCGTGAGATAAAGACTTCCGGCGCTTGAGGTTGTCGCAAGGTTTGAATACAGTCTGCCAACTCCGCCTGCATCAAGGGTAGCCATTTGTCCAGAGTCACCGAGTAGGCATGTTGACGCCGTAAAATTAACCAAGCCTGACTGGGCAAACGTCCTTGGATTTCACCCAAAAGATAAGCATAAAACGCGGCGATGATTTGATAATCCGCCTTAGCCCGCCTACCAAATTTAATCGATACTGGAACATACATCCAATCCCCGAAAATCGAGTGTCCCGGCTGTTTGAGCAATAAATCAGGAGAACCCAGCAGCGTCACTCCCTCAACCGTTGGCTTGAGCAAAACTCCCTTGGCAATACAATCGACGCCTTGCTGCATCAACGCCCATGTTGCGTATGCTCCCGCTTGCCAATCGTCTCGCCCATAGTTAGGGGTTTGTATCGACGTCAGGTTTACAGAGGACGGCAATAGGGATAGGAGTGGACTTTCTTGCCAAGACAGATAGCTTCCCTGGTATGCCACACTTTTGAGGATAGCTTGCCGATGTGCCGAACTATCTTGGCGCAGTTTCAGCAGAAAATCTTGGGGCGGATCTTTTTGAGTCGGATCACCGCAATAATCGAGAAACGCCCGACGCCGACAGCGTTTGTAATATAAGAGTAGTTCATCCGTCAGCAGCATATCATTTGTCATTTGTCATTTGTCATTCGTCTTATGTCTTATGTCTTATGTCATAATTCAACTTATGACTGGGGCGGGTTGAGTTACATTTGGGTGAGCCAAGCAAGGATAGTAGTGAAACCTGCCCCTACACACTCAATAATGCCGTACCATAAGCTGCTGCTGTGTGTCTGGAGGGTTGAATGGCAACCTGAAGCTGACGTTGGCGAATCGCTGTCCATGTTGGATTTTTAGCACCTCCGCCCGCCGTATAGGCGCAGGTGAGGGGAGTAGCACCGAGTTGTTGTAATAATTGATAGCCTCGTGCTTCAATACGGGCAATGCTTTCGAGTAAACCGTGGAGAAATTCAATCGGGTTGGCAGGTTGAGGTTCTAATTGGGGAGACAGATGAGGATCATTGATGGGAAAGCGATCGCCTCTGGTTAATAATGGATAATATTGTAGGGGACTTTCTTGCTCAGGCTTGATTTGATGGCTAAGTTCTTCAAGTTCTCTATCGCTGAAAAATTGTCGCAGTACAGCACCTCCGGTATTCGATGCACCGCCGGTTAACCATAAGTTCCCCAGTCGGTGAGAATAAATTCCGTAACTCGCATCCTCGACACGGGTATGACTCAATAACTTCAAGACTAACGTAGAACCCAGAGAGGTTACCGCTTCACCGGGATGCTTTGCCCCACTAGCCAGAAACGCGGCAATACTATCCGTTGTACCCGTACAAACCTGGCAATCGCGGCGTAATCTTAACTGGGAGGAAATCTCTGGAGTGACTTCACCAACTGGCGTTCCTGGAGCCAGGACTTGGGGTAATATTGGTGTGAGCGGAAGTTGTTTCATCCAAGGGGGATAGTCTAGGGCTTCTGGGTCATATCCCAGCTTTAAGGCATTGTGATAGTCGCTAATTCCGATCTGACCGTGTAATAGAAAAGCTAACCAGTCAGCTTGATGAAGGAAGTAATAATTTTCAAGAGTACCTGGTGTATGGTGAATCAACCACAAGAGTTTAGCCAGACTCGAGGTAGCACTGAGAACAACAGAATTAGCCGGAGCAATCTGCTTTAATTGTTCCATCACCTCTATCCCTCGCCCATCATTATAAAGAAGTGGCTCAGTGATTGGAGTCCCTTGGCGATCGCACAGCAGTACTGTTGCTGATGTCCCATCAATGGCGATACGAGTAACGTTCTGCCGAATCGGTGTCGGAATTTGTTCAATCAGCTGATACAGCGTGTTTTGCCAAATTGCGGTTAATTCTGTCAGGGGAGTTGCCGCAAACGTACATTGCACTTCGGCTTGAACGACACCCGTGGCGTCAATCACAATCCCTCGTGCGCCAGATGTACCGAAATCGATCCCCAGGTAAAGGATTCTAGAATCCACCATAAGCATTCGATAAATTCTGCTTAAACTCATACTGACATGATCGAACCGTATCCTGTGTTCAAATAATGGGGGACTCTACTAATGAACACAACGCCCCAGCCGTTAATTTCCCGGCTTAGTACAGTTGCGATCGCACTCAGCTTTGCTGTGGGATTGAACTCCTGTACCTCTAACGTTCAGTCTCAACAACCGCAACCGATCAACATTGATGGGTCGAGTACGGTTTATCCGATTACTCAAGCCGTGGCTCAAGAGTTTAACAACACCGCTGAGGCTCCCGTAGACGTTTCTGTGGGCTTTTCGGGGACAGGAGGCGGATTTGAAAAGTTTTGCGCTGGCGAAACAGACATTAACAATGCTTCGCGCCCTATCCAGACCCAGGAAATGGAAGCCTGCAAACAAGCGGGAGTTCCTTATATTGAATTACCCGTTGCCTTTGATGCGATTACGGTAGTCGTCAATCCGGAAAATGATTGGGCTGAGAGCATCACCGTGCAAGAGTTGAAAACGATGTGGGAACCAGCGGCGCAACGAAAAATCAACAACTGGAATCAGGTGCGCCAATCGTGGCCCAATCGACCCCTGAATCTCTATGGTCCTGGCACTGATTCGGGTACGTTTGATTATTTTACAGAAGCGATCGTTGGTAAAGCCGGAGCGAGTCGCAGCGACTATACGGCTAGTGAAGATGACGACATCCTACAGCAGGCGGTGAGTCAAGACCCCAATGCTTTAGGGTACTTTGGTTTAGCCTATTACGAAGCGAATAAAGATGACTTGAAAGCTGTGGCAGTAGAAGAGGGGAATGAGCCTGTCCTTCCGTCTCCGAAAACGGTAAAACAGGCTGAATATCAACCCCTTTCCCGCCCCTTATTTATCTACATTAATGCGGACAAAACGCAAAAGAATCCAGCCTTGAGACAATTTGTTGAGTTTTATTTAGAGCAAGCGCCAGAGGTAGTTCGCTCTGTCGGTTATGTCCCCTTACCGGACGATGGCTATCATTTAATTGAGGTGAAATTTTATAACAGCAAAACCGGAACCGTCTTTGATGGAAAATCGGAGTTCAATCTCACGATTGGCGAGTTATTACGCAAACAACCCAACTTCTAAACTGTTGGGCTGAAAACGGCGTCTCAAAAGTTGGGTCAAGGAAGCAGGGAGCGTCCCATGATTAGCGAGTGGGGTCGCTCCTATCGGATGCCATTGCTGATGTCTAGAAAAGGAAAATGGTGCGGATATTTACCAACCAACTTGTGGAATTATCGGCATTGTGTTCGGGATTAACAATAACTAAAAAACCCGGTTCAATCCCGATTCCATCAGTAAGTTGGTAACGATAAAAGCCCTCAAAATGCCAAGCCGTATCCCCATCCTCATCGCCGCCATCATTATGGGTAACTTTAGGTGGCTGTCCCACCACAATTCCAGCCCGACTGCCTTTTGAGTCTAAGTTGGATGCAGCCAAAGTAAAAGCCCAGTTAAAAATTGTGGCGTCATCACCTTGGTTCACATCCATCCCATAATCTTCAGCTTGGGCAAAAGTTAACCCCGCCCAACTACCCAAGGTTAAGTTGGGACTGACCCGCAAAGCGGTTTGAACACCCAAGTGGTTGGCTGAAGTAACGGTTTGACCAA
Source organism: uncultured Coleofasciculus sp. (assembly GCA_964574085.1). Taxonomy (GTDB): domain Bacteria; phylum Cyanobacteriota; class Cyanobacteriia; order Cyanobacteriales; family Coleofasciculaceae; genus Coleofasciculus. Next base: position 1,402 of record CAZNNK010000193.1, on the reverse strand, counting down.
AGGGCTGATTAGCCAGTCGGCTACCCATTTGTCCAGAAACCGAAACCTTGCCTCCTGGATAGTAGGAACGCACATAAGTTAAACCCAAACGAAGATTATCCGTCGGCTCAATTCCCAGTTGCGCTAAACCAGCCAAGCGACCGTTAAACAGTCCATTTCCAGAACTGGCTAGTCCCGCATCGGGAGCGAGATATCCTAACGATAGACTAATAGCGTCATTCAAGTTATAACTCAAGGTCGCTCCAGCACCCCCCAGTCCTTGCCGATAAATAGGGTTAAATCGCCCAAAACGGGAAAGAGCGCCCGTAATTTCTGGTGTAAAAAATTCATTGAACGTGGGCATATTGGCATTGAAGCCACCCCCCACAGCATCAATGTTGAGGTTGAGATTTTCGCTGATGGGAAAACGATAGAAAATTTTGCCCAGTCTCACATCGTTGTTCGTGTTGAGATCAAAGGCTAAACGAGTCATATTGGTTCCGGTAACATCGGTACCCAAAGCTGTGGAATTACCAGCCACCAAAAATGTTTTTAACAGGTCGCGACCTGTAAAACTGGTATTGAGAATTAACCTTGTTCTGTGTTGGAAAACAGAGTTATCCTCCACATCCTCTCCACTTCCATCCGCTTTTTCGTCTCCCATGACCCCAGTGAAAAACAAGCTGGTTTCTCCTTGGAGTTTGCTGGTGGTAGAGAACTGATTGGTTTCTAGTTGATCACGGCGAAAGGCGAGTGCGTCAACGCGACGGTTTAGATGCGCTAGTTCTCTAGCAAATTCTTCTTGCAACCGCCGCAATCGGGCTAAATCTTCTGCATTGATAGTTGTGCCGATTTCTTGGATGCGCTCTAGACATTCATTCAAGCTAGCCGCAAACTCGTAGCGGCTAATGACCTGACGCCCACGATAGGTTCCATTCGGGTAAGCAAGTAGACATCCATAGCGCTCTGCTAAGTTTTGCACCGCTTGAATAGCCCAATCATTGGGGCGAATGTCACTCATCTCGTTGACGAAATTCACAGGTTCGAGTGGTTCAGGCTGTTGTTGGGAAAGGTTGTTTAGCTCAAGTTGTGCTAACAGATTGGTCACTTGTTGCGTATCGCCAGTCGTGCTTGTCCAGATGTCCTGGGTGTGAAGTGGATGGCTCTGACCGGGAACTGTCAGACTTAACAGCAATATCACGGCACTCATAGACGCGGGAACTCTGTGGAGACTTTGCCAATACATGGTTAATCGGGTTTACGTTACGGTCTGAATTGATAATGATAATTATTATCACGTTAAAAGCCGGGTGGCAAGTATCTCCGGCAAAAAGGATACTCGGGTGAGCTAGATTGAAAGGAGAAATACATAGTTAGTAAAAGTATAGTCAAATATAGACAGACTTCATTTCATTGCAGAAAT
>CAZNNK010000192.1:0-9210 GCA_964574085.1 uncultured Coleofasciculus sp. | reverse complement strand
CGTTTTTAGTGGAAAAAGAATTAAACGAGGTTTATATCGTACAGATCAGGGGGTTTTCGTTCAATCTGATGTCTTATGTGCCTACAATATTTTACGAAAAGCATTCCCAAATGCGTTTAACCGCTATGGGATAGAGAGGTGCGTAGTTCACCCAAGGAGAATTAATCTCTCAAAGTAAAAGCGAAGGGAATTTCTGCAAGGAAATGAAGTCTGTCTATATTTGACTATACTTTTACCAACTATTCACATCTCCATAGCATACATTTGTGATTGCAGGAGTAGTGATCACTACAACGCGATGGAAATCAAGCGACCATTCACCCATTATTGAAATGCTTACGGTGTCAGCGTGGGGAATTTTGAATTTTGCCAAGTAGCCAAACTCTATCGTTATGGGGACAGAGATCGCCCCCAAAGACTGTCAAAATTGAAAAACAAGTGACAACACTTTGAGGAAAACGATATGACGGCGACTTTAACAGCACCTCAATCCATAGAATCCTGGTTAGGTGAAGAGGCAGACAATCTATTGACGTACAACGCCAAAGTTGATAAACGTCTGTTACATTTACCGAGTCCAGACTGGGTGGAACGGATTTTTGCCAATAGCGATCGCCCTGCCCCAGTGTTGCGTAGCCTTCAGCAGATCTACTCCAGCGGACGCCTTGCTAATACGGGTTATCTGTCTATCCTACCCGTAGACCAAGGGATTGAACATTCCGCCGCCGCCTCTTTTGCGCCGAACCCGGTCTACTTTGACCCGGAAAACATTGTCAAACTTGCTCTGGAAGGCGGTTGTAATGCGGTTGCTACGACGTTAGGGGTTTTGGGCATGGTGTCTCGCAAGTATGCCCACCGCATTCCCTTCATTGCTAAACTGAACCACAATGAGATGCTGACGTATCCGAATCGATATGATCAGCTAATGTTCGCCAATGTCGAGCAAGCCTGGAACTTAGGCGCTGTGGCTGTGGGGGCGACGATTTACTTTGGGTCTGAGGAATCGAGCCGCCAAATCGAAGAAGTGAGTCGAGCATTTGCCCGCGCCCACGAATTGGGGATGGCAACAATCCTGTGGTGCTATTTACGCCATAGCGTGTTTAAGCAAGATAAAGATTATCATCTTTCGGCTGACCTCACGGGTCAAGCGAATCATCTTGGCGTTACCATTGAAGCCGATATTATTAAGCAGAAGCAGCCTGAATGCAATAATGGCTATGGTGCAGTTGCCAAAGCCACGGGTGAAAAATATGGCAGAACGGATGATCGGGTTTATACGGAACTCACCAGTGATCACCCCATTGATTTAACTCGTTATCAAGTTCTCAACTGCTATGCGGGTCGTGCAGGTTTAATTAATTCTGGCGGTTCATCGGGGAAAAATGATTTTGCCCAAGCTGTCCGCACTGCTGTGATTAATAAACGGGCTGGCGGTTGTGGATTGATTTCTGGACGTAAGACATTCCAGCGACCCTTCGAGGAAGGTGTTAAGCTGTTCCACACGATTCAGGATGTTTACTTATCCGGCGACGTGACCATTGCGTGACACTGAGTTGCATTTAAACCTTGGTCGGGGCGGGTTTAGTTACATCTAGTGTGAGATAAGTCACGATAATCGTGAAACCCGCCCCTACACAAAACTTTAACTTCCTCACTTTGACTGTTTTCAGCAATATAGCACTAAGCTGTCATGCATTTAAATTGGGTATTAGTAGCGAGCAAGATGCTCGCACTACAAGGATTTCACCATTATTGACATTAAGGTTTAAATGCCGAACAGCTTACGCATTGAGGTTCGGACAATAACATTGAGTGAAAAGGCAACAGGCAACAGGGAAATGTCCTAACGTATCTTCGTATCAGTTATTACTCCCTTAACCGCTCAACAAATGCCCCATGTTCCGGTGTCGCCAATCCCTCCTGCAATACTGACAGCACTTGAGCCAAATCCCCTGCTAACAAGGCGGGTACAGCTAACCACAATCCCGGAAAAACCTCACTCCTGACAATCCCCGCATCATCCGGTTGTAGAGAAACATAGTCGCCTTCTGGTAATCTAAACCAATCGAGGCGTTGGTCATAAAATTGCCATACGATGTATTCCTGCACCTGATTACGGCGGTATGTTCTTAGCTTGTCGCCCAAATCGTAGGAAGCGCTACTCGCCGCAATTTCAACAATTAATTCTGGCGCACCTTGGACATAACCATCGGCATCAATGCATGAGTGTCCCCCCACCGTTTCATCAAATCGCAGTAACGCATCGGGCTGGGGTTCGTTGTCCATGTCCAGGCGAACCGTCGCATTGTCTCCTAACCTGACGCCGATTGTGCTAGCGCGATAAACACCCAACCATGTCACCACAAGCGCACCATCTTCAGCATGAGGCTCAAAGCGTAACGGTGACGCCACGTAAACCACTCCTTCAATTAGTTCCGCTTTCTTGATCGTTGTCGTTGCTTGATAGCGTCGCTCAAATTCTTTTCGGGTTAAGCGATCGCCATTTTCTAAGGGCGGTAGGTTTGACATCGCCTGAGACTGTTTAACTGTATGGGTTTCGGGGTTTTTGACCGCCATAGAACAAGACCTTTTAAGCGTTATTGTTCAGTATAGATAAATGTCTCTGAATTCAAGAGAGATTCTCATACCTCGACATGCCCAACAAAAGCCTACAAGCCCGTTTGGATCGCTTTATCCACGCTCCCCAAACTGAACTGGCGCTGATCCTACTAATCCTACTTTCGGTAATCTTGGTGATTGCGGAAGTCACGCTTTACAGTAAAGGTCAACCCTATCGACTTGTCTATCTGACTCAAGAACTACTTACGGGCATCTTTATTATCGAGTTGACCATTCGCTATTTTGCGGCTAAAAACAAACGCCGTTTCTTCCGCCACTATTGGTTAGACATTATTGCTGTATTACCCCTATTGCGAGCCTTTCGCCTGTTGCGGGTGTTGCGCCTCTTACGGCTATTGCGGGTGGGAATTTTATTAAATCAGAATTTAAACCGTCTTGGCTCTACCTTAGCCACGAGTATTGGTGTCCAGATTGGGATATTGCTAGTTGTCGGTTTAGTTATTTTAGTCGGCGCGATCGCGATTCACTTGCTAGAGGGCTTTAACAATCCGGATTTCGCCTCTGTGAAGGAGTCCCTGTGGTGGAGCTTTTTTACCCTGGTATCCGGAGAACCCATCGGCGGCGAACCTCAAACCGATGCGGGACGATTGGTTACACTCATAGTAATCCTGGGTGGCTTAACGATGTTTGCCATGTTTACGGGTGTCGTTTCCGCCGTCATGGTACAACGATTGAGAACCGTGATGGAAATTAAACACTGGGAATTGGACGAACTACGCGATCATATTGTTATCTGTGGCTGGAATCGCAGCGGACATCTGCTGATTGAGCAACTGCAAGCCGATCCCAGTTTAAAACATCATCCGATTGTGGTGGTTGCTGAATTTATCCAAACTCCGGAACGAGAACTCAAACATGTTAATCATTCCCAAATTTATTTCTATACCGGGGATTACACGACAATTGATGTCCTGGAAGCGGTGGGAATTTATCACACCTCACGGGCTATTTTGTTGGCAGATGCGACCCATCCGCGCAGCGATCAGGATCGGGATGCCCGAACGGTTTTAGCCGCATTAACGATTGAAAAACTGCATCCGGGGATCTATACCTGCGCTCAACTTCTTGATGGTAAAAATAATGTACAACTGCGAGTAGCGGGAGTGGAAGATGTGATTGTCGCCGATGAATTGGCGAGTCATTTAATGGCGACTTCAGTGCGAAACTGGGGTTCTGTGGATGTGTTAGCGGAATTGCTCACTGTGCAAACGGGAAACCAAATCTATAAAATTTCCCTACCCCAGCAATGGAATGGTATTTCATTCTGGAATGCGGCTCAATGGCTAAAAGAGGAGCTAGATAGTATTTTAGTTGCTGTGGAACGGCAAACTCAGGGGCGTCGAGAGACTCTGGTTAACCCACCCAAAGATGAACGACTCATGTTGGGCGATCGCTTGGTTGTGATTGCCCCTCACCAACCCCAAATTGAGAGAGTTCTTAAGGCTAAAAAGCAATAGATCTCAAAGAAGGGCTAAAGCCCTGACTACACACTACGAATAGGCTGGAGTTATGGGTGTACCTGGGGCGATTGTGGGAAAAATTGGGATCGATGGATCAGCCACAGATAATTGAACTCTGATTCCCACAGGTAAGGGTGTATTCAGGGCGGTGCGAGCATGGAGTTCTTTACCCGACGGGGTTTGGAGACAATACCGATACTCCCGACCTAAAAAATGGCGATCGCGAATTAAGAGGGGTGCATCATTATCGGGCTTGAGAATTACGTTTTCTTCCCGCAGCATTAGTTCCCCACAATCAGGAATGGCGTCATTTGGGAATTGGATGTTACTGTGACATTCTCTATTGCTGATTTCAAATGAACCCACCTCAGTTTCCCATAGCTGTCCCCGACGACGGGCGGGTAAAAAGTTGGCTTGGGTGACGAATTCAGCGACAAAGCGAGAAGCCGGGTGGGTATAAATTTCTTCAGGGGTTCCCAACTGTTCTAAACATCCCGCCCGCATGACTCCCACTTGATCGGAGATGGATAGGGCTTCTTCTCTGTCGTGGGTGACAAAAATTGCCGATGTGCCAATCTCTTTGAGAATTGATCGCACCTCTTGGCGCAATCGCAGACGCACTTGCACATCCAGATTACTTAGAGGTTCATCTAACAGAATTAAAGTGGGACGCGGTGCTAACGCCCGGGCGAGGGCGACTCGCTGCTGCTGTCCCCCAGATAGTTCGTGAGGATAGCGTTTCTCTAATCCGGATAATCCTACCAGTGCGATCGCGTCAGCCGTATTTTTCTTGATGGATGTTCGATTCATCCCGCTGCGGCGGTTTTTCAAGCCAAAAGCAACATTCTCCGCCACATTCAGATGAGGGAACAAGGCATAATCTTGAAACACCATACCCGTGTTCCGTTGTTCTGGGGGTATCCAATACCCGGAACCCGCCACTGGGCGTCCAGCCAAGACAACAAGTCCCGACTGAGGACGCTCAAACCCTGCCACTATCCGCAATAGAGTGGTTTTACCACAGCCAGAGGGACCTAATAACGCCAGTAAATCACCTTGACACAAAGTCAGCGTCACCTGATCAACGGCTGGAGTTGTATGTTGATCATAGTGCTTGGTAATGTCCTCTAAATGTAGAATTGCAGCTTGTTCCATAGAATGTTTTTGACCCTTCACGACTTTCGAGGAAACCTGGTTTGTAGGGGCGGGTTTTACTATTATCGTTTCTTACCTCCCCCTGCTTCCAGACGTGCCATGGCACGTCTCTACATTGCTTGCTCCCCCTGCTTCCTCATCTCCCCCTCTTCCTACTGCGGCTAGGAAGCCGCCAGCAGTCTTCCAGCCAAGAGGCTAAATCGCGGCGTGGTACGGTTAGCTGTCTGACTACACTCCACAGTTGAATCGCTGTCACCGGATCATGAATCTCAGCCGTGAGTGGCTGGTTCATCCCGCAGTGACTCGCGATCGATAGTTCTTGTAAACGGCGGTACACTTGCCACCGATCGGCTTGATTAATGTCAATCACTTGACCAGTTTTAGGTTGAGAACTCCAGGAATTCATTTTTCACTCAAAATGCAATATATTATCATTAATGTCCGTTGCCAGACATTAAGTTTTCCATAAGAACTGCTATTACAGGGAGTTTCAGCCGGATTTCACTCCCGTCCCCTAGTTTAAGCCAGACGGGAGCCAAATGCTAATAATTCTCAATTAATTGGCTAATAGACAATGAAGCAGGGATGATACGGCTTCTCCTGCAAGCCAGCTACCGGGTCAATAGTTGTCTAAGTGGATGGACACAATGAAAGTTAACGGTTGAGATTAGGGAACAGGGAACAGTAAGGGTTTGAGGGCAATTTACCGGATATCATATAACTCCCCTCTTATCCCGAACAGGAGGGGTCTCTAGTAAGAACTAATTACCGCCTCGTCTCAAATCCATTCAACCCTTCCGGTTCTTCATACTCCACCGCCACATCTTTCACCACAGCAGCAGAAGGACCCTTATGACACCAATTAATTATTTCCTCAACTCCAGATTTCGACCCTTCAAACACCGCTTCCACTCGACCATCGGGCATATTTCGCACCCAACCATTTACACGGCATCGACGGGCTTCACTAACTGTTGAAAGGCGATAGCCAACGCCTTGAACTTGTCCGGAAATGAAAACGTGGGCGCGAATTTGTTCCTGTGATTGATTCTGCATTTTATATCGATTTCGATTGAATACTTAAGTAGGTGGACACAATTAAAGTCGGGCGGTGGAGAACTCGCTTTCGCGAGAAGCAAGCTACGTCCTTTGTAAGGGTTTGAGAACTATTTACAAAACTTAATTAGCGTGCTGTTTTCTTTTGTCCGACTACTTAGTTCCTCAACCTGCCCCGACAATTGTGGCTAAACCCGACCCAACAATTGACTGATGATTTATAAATTTAACATTTATCCTCAACTTTTGTTCAACTTTTTTGTAATTCTTCCTGAAGAATGCGTTGATAAATCCCCGGTAAATATCGAGACATTGAATTGGTTTCAATACCATAACCTAAACTTGTCCAAGTTCCCGACAATCGCCGCAATACTCGATCCAATCTACCTTGGCGCAATTGTTGGGAAATATCCATTCCCCACGCTTGCTGATCACTCAACCAAGCATACACGACTGCATCCTGATATTGTGGCTCAAAGCTATAGTTGCTCCACCATAACAATTGCCAAGGCTGAGGATGATAGCGTTTGGCTTTGTCATACCAAGTCGTGTTAATAAACTGATATCGTCCGGCGGCAGTGGTACAATTCCCCACATTGGGACCGGCGACAATTGGCACACAGCGATTAGGATGATCGCTCAAATCCCAGACATGTTCTCCTCCATACAGTACCGAATACGGTCGAGACACATTCGCCTCACTTGCGGAAATAGTTCGCATCAACGCCCGAATATAAGGATCACCGCCTCGCATGACTAACGGCTGAGTTCCCTTTTCACCTCTGGGATCATTAAAACTCCATTCCCCTTGCTGATATCCTTCACGCAGTTCTAGGAATAGGATCATTAAAATTAGGATATTAATCCATTTAATTAGACGTTTCATATAACGAAAGGCAGAAGGCTCTAGGGCAGAAGGTTTAGTACAGTTACGTGGGTGCAAGAACCGTTCAATCTGTCCTAACCTTTATGGAAACAGCAATAACTCATCGTTATACAATTCGACCCCATAGACTGTAGAGACGCTGCATGGAACGTCTCTACGGTTGGATTAGGCAACATTTGCGAATAGTTCTTGCCAACTGCGATCGCTCGCTTCTTTTTGGGCAATCACTTCTACAATCTTATTACGTGCTTCGTCTTGAAAGAGCGCCTCAACACAAACCTGTGCCACTTTCGTGCGTGGGATACTCCCATCAAACAGTGTATCCGCTGATGACATCACCACAGGATCAGGCGTATCTTCGTTTTTCAGCCCCCCCGGTCGGACAATGGTATAGGTTAAGCTGCTTTTCTGGAGGTACTCCTCGGCTTGCTTTTTCCACACCAAAATTAGCCAAAACAGATTTAGAGGATGGAGCAGTTGAGAGACGCAAAGTGAGGAAACCATGACAAAATGCTCAGCGCCCTTGGCTTTGGCAACATCGACCAGGTTCTTCGTCCCCTCATAGTCCACTTGGTAGGGTTCTATGGGGTTGAAGCTGGGTGTCGCACCTGTGGCACAAAACACGACGGTGCTATCTCCCACAGCAGCACTGAGACTCTCAGGCTTCAATACGTCCCCAACAACTAACTCGGCTTCAGGGGGCAAAATTTCCTGCCCTTTCTCCAAGTTACGCACCAAAGCGCGGACGGGGATATTGCGTTTGACCAGTTCGTTGACGATTCGGCGTCCTGTTTGACCTGTCGCTCCGGCGACCAATGCTTTCATTTAAAAATTTCCTTCAACAGTGAGAGTTGACGGCAAGATACACAAGTTATGCTGTAAAGAGCCAGTATTTTTGATTCGATTCCTTCACATTCTCTTTTCAATTCTATAAATTATCAATGAAGTTTTTCCCAGATGTGCAGATTTATACCGTAAATTCGTGAAGATGAAAGAGAGAATGAACAACTGCCAGTGGGCATCCTAGCAATAGGCACCAACCCGAACTGACACTGTGGAGCAATTATGCAGTCCCAATTCCTTAACCAGCAACCCATCACAATCGAGCCAGTGCATCTAGATACCCAATCCAGTTTTACCGAGCCGGAGAGCGACAAGTACCCATCCTGTGAATTAGTGTCTGAGTTGACTCAGTTTTACGGTCACTTCCAAGATAGTGTAGAGATGTATGCCGAACCGGAGCGAGTGACTGCCTATCTGGATACTCACCAAGAGTGGTTTCGTGACTGCGCCCACCCGATGAAAGCTGAACCAATTGGAGCCAACGGTTATGCTTTAACGATTGGGCGGTTTGGGTCATTCGGTTATGAAGTTGAGCCAAAAATTGGACTAGAACTACTCCCGCGTCACGATGGGATCTATAAAATACAGACGATCCCCGTTCCCGGTTACGAGCCTCCTGGCTATGAGGTTGACTTTCAGGCGACTCAAGGGTTTGTACCGATTCCTACTCACGAGTATGTTTCTGAGCAACAGCCTAAGCGAATAGAACTTCCCCCCACCATTACCCGTATCGAGTGGGAACTTGATTTAAGCGTTGGTGTACGGTTCCCCAAGTTTATCCACAAGTTACCCCAGTCTTTGATCCAGAGTACAGGCGATCGCTTGTTGCGGCAAATCGTCCGCCAAGTGTCTCGTCGCTTGAGTCACAAGGTACAGGAAGACTTTCATAACCGTATGAGTATCGCGATCCCCAAAAAGCTAAAGCGACGCTGACGTCATTGGTCATTGGTCATGTGTCATTGGTCATTGGTCATTGGTCATTGGTCATTGGTCATGTGTCATTGGTCATTGGTTATCCGTCAAGTCGGGGCGGGTTTAGTTACATCTGGGTGTCACCGAAAAGATAGTCGTGAAACCCGCCCCTACATAATTTCCTCCATCTCCCTCATCTCCCTCATCTCCCTCATCTTCCCCATCTTCCCCATCTTCCCCATCTTCCCCATCTTCCCC
>CAZNNK010000191.1:0-9227 GCA_964574085.1 uncultured Coleofasciculus sp. | reverse complement strand
ATCCGGATCTGTCCTTGTTAGTAACGTAGCAACCTCTCGCAACAATAGCCAGTCCGTAAAATAATGCTTAGAGTCTCGCCATTTAGCTAAGTCATTTTCATTGCTCAATAGGTGGTAGATTTTATCGGCTGTGCCGTTAGCAATACGGCAAGCGTCCCACCAATCTGAGACAATATCATTCTCAAGCAGTCTTGACTTTTGCTGCTTTAATTTGTCTTCAACATAATCATGGAGCTTGTTCAACCAAGCATCTCTAGCAGGTCTGCACAATGTCTTATCAGGGCTAAATGCTTTATCCAGATAGGCTTGGTGTTGGTCAACTTCATCCACAATGACCAAATCGCTACGCCTACAAACCAACTCAAAATACAGGATACTCTCTCGGTTTATTGCTCGTGGAACTCTGCTATAAACTAAGCTTCCTGGTGTGGCAATCCAGATCGAAGCGTTAACGAGATCGCAGTCTTTTTTATGAGAAGGACATACACCGTAAGCTGGACAAGCTTTGTGCTTAGATGATAGTTCTGATTCGTCTTCGTTGCTTGTCTCTATAGGTTCCAAATTTAAACATGGCTGCATACCCATTTCAAATGGTATTTCCATCTCCGGCTTAACTGCAGGGGTCAATAGGCAAGTATTACTCAGCCATTGGAACCCCGGATGGTTTTGGTTAAACGCTTCATTTGGATTAGAGTTGTAAACGGCTTTGTGTAATCTATTTAAGTGGCTGGCTTTGTTGGAATTCCCCAAGATAGGAGCCACGTCAGTAATTCCCACTTCGGCAAACATTTTAGTCAACTCAAAGATTTGTAGCACATCCGCTACAACTAGCGTAACGTGCAATTTATTACGCCACGCACAGACTGCCAAAACTTTCATCAAGTTGGACTTGCCAGATGACACCATCCCGACTAAATGTCGGATTCTATTGATGGTTAGAGTCTCAGCATCAACTAATTCTTGGGTATCGTTAAATACTTGTAGTTGGATTTTACTAAAAAGACTTACCCATTTTGAGTTTAGTCCCCTATTATTTCTTTGCTCATCCATCCATGCGGCTGTTTCCCTAAGTTCAGCCCAAGATAGTTGCAGTGGATTTCTCAACTGCACAGCAGCTACATTGTGATTTTGTGGACGTTGGAAGTTAGCAATCAGAGGCGATATCGCAACGGTTTCCTTTTTTCCTTTTACTTCACACTTATACTTTCCAGGTTTAGCCCAGGCAAGCGCCTTTCTTTGCGATAACTCTACTGACTTATTTAAGGTCTCGTTATAAATCTGGAATCGGTGATTGGCAACTGTAATATTGGTTCGCCTTCGATATTGCCAAGATTCCCCTACTTCATACCCACGACTATCTGACGGAAAATCTCGATAACGCTGTAGGGCTTCGTTCCAGATAAATGGACTATCGAAGTGTGGTAAGAGATGACGAGCGATCGCTAACATTCGATACTGATTTTCCGTCCAATTTTGGCATTCTGGATGTGAGATAGGATAACCAGTCAGTAGCACCCAAAGACTGTTCGCTGTGGCGCTAGGAAGTAAGACGCTCAACAGGTAAAGTCCTAACTCGATCTCACATAACTCTTTATCTAAATCGTTCTTAAGATGTGCATACCATTTCGTCGTATTTCTCATTTCTCACTTCCTAGCTTTTTAATAACTTTATTGACAAATGAACTTTCAAACATGACCTGGGATTTTTTGATCGAGACGGGACAGTAACCTCGAAATTCTTGGATGTACTCCTGACCATAACTTTTCAGTTCATCAGGAAAGACAAAAAAGGATTTATGGTAAGGCTGATGCTTGAGTTGACGAATAGGCTGATTGACTTTTTTAGCTAAGTTATATGCCGATTCCCAAAACTTTACATCAACTGCCCAGACTGTTCCATCTGGAAAAACTAAATGTAAGTCATATTGGTCGAGTTCTGGATATAGTTTAACTTCTAATCGGTTTAACTGTTTCAATCTTCCTTCGAGTCGTAGTTCGGCTTTCCCTGGACGATGAATAAAATATCGTAAATCCTTCTTAAGCCAAAAGATTTCATCAGACTGATGCTCGGCTAAAGGGACAGGATTCTTTTTTTCTTTAGCACAATGTTTGTTCTCACATTTCAAATTATTATTTCTTGTTACATACATTAGACCGCCACAATGACCGCAGCCGTAAAATTTTTCACCTAACTTATAAGATTCTGGAGCTTTTTCATAGCTATGTATCAGAAGGTCTTGCACGAGCTTAAAATCTACAGCGCTGTCAACATAAAGTTGACCCTTTGTTACGACAGGATTTTCTATAAGATACCTCCTAAACCTCGTATAGAGTTCAGGGTTTTGTGTAGCTTTAGTCATTACCTCATTAATCACTTTCTTTTGGAAATCACCCCATTCATCGAAGTATTCCCCTGCGGTTTCAATACAAAACCCACTCGGCTTTTGGTCTTCTATCAGTCGCTTATCGAGCCATTCTTCAGGACAATCAATTTCTATATCCCAATCTTTTAAGGAGCGCTGCGCCCATCTGGACACAAAATCAGGAACTCCTTGTATCGGTTGATGCACTCGGGCTATTAAACAAGCAAGTGCCAGCTTGTTTACCCCTAATTGCAAGACAGCCGGATAGGCTGAGAGGCTTTTGGGGATTTGGTGTTCATACTCACATAGACCCTTAGCGATCTGTTGGAGCGTACCCTCTCCGATCAGATTTACCCGATCAGGCTCTTTGACTTCCTCGCTACCCGTAACTAATGACGTCATGTCGTACCTTCTGTGTCCTGTTGGCGTCCTCATTGCCTTAATCTTTCCCGTCGCCTCCCAGCGCCTGAGGGTATCCACGCTAACACCTATGCGCTCTGATGCTTCTTTTGGACTCACAAACTCTGGAATGGGCTTTTCCTCAATTCGATTCCTCTACTATAGCCGCATTTCTAGATTTGCATAGATATTTTGGTAAATTTGGGCAGAGAAATCGCAATGTGCTGCTGGCATTAATCGGCAGTTCCCCCTGTACAAAATAACGGAATGCTTAGTTGGTGCGGTATAGAGCCATTTTTTGAACCTCTGGCGAATGGGTACATTTGTGAAAAAGACTCCTAAAACGGATAGTGACCGCGATCGCTCTTTTTTCCCAACGTCGTCTGATTGCGGTTTACGGGTAAGTTCCAACAGGGCTACGGGTTGAAATAATTATCGCGATCGCGTAAATTAACAATGCGATCTAACTAATCGGTTTGGATATAGCGGTTTGCGACTGGGTAGAGTACAGCTAAAATTTATGATACTGGGTCATCTGGGCGTAAAGTGTATTCACCTGAGTTGCAGTTATTCAGAAAGAGATTTGAGACGATAACCTAAACCGTGTACCGTTTCAATTAAATCATCTGGAGCGCCTACTGATCGAAGTTTAGAGCGCAGGCTTTTAACATGAACCTTAATCGTATCTTCTTTCGGAGGATTATCGATAGACCAAACATGCTCAATAATGGCACTCCGACTCATGATTTGCCGTCCATTGCGAATCAGCAATTCTAAAAGACTATATTCTTTGGGAGTCAAGCGCAGAGTTTGATCGCCGTAGCAGACTTCATAAGTTCCTGGATCTAAACGCAATTGTCCCCACTCTAAACTAGGGGGGGAAACCGTTTGCCCTCGTCGCAGTAGCGCTCGAATTCTCGCCAGTAACTCGGGAATATCCAGAGGCTTAACCATATAGTCATCAGCGCCTGCGTCCAAACCGATAACTTTATCCGTACTGGTATCCCGAGCCGTAATCATCAATACTGGCATCTGATAACCATGGGAACGCAAGCGTTTGCACAAATGAATCCCATCCAATTTCGGCAACATCATGTCCAGCAAAATGAGGTCGTAATCGAGGGTATTCACTTGCACCCAGGCAGCCTCTCCATCGGAAACGGTATCAACGGCATACCGTTGTATTGCCAGTGCTTCAGCCAAGGCTTCAGCCAAATAGATATCATCTTCAACCAGAAGAATTCTCACTGATAGATATACAATTCCCTTATATGAATTTATCACGAGGCAGCTTCAAAATAAACGGCGCTAAGAGAATAAACGATATTATTCGATTAAGGGGAGCGAGGGAAACTGGGGGAGCTGTTAGCTGTTCAGCTATTTTTGCCTTCTTGCACTAGAGCAGAAAATGTTCAATTAAAGCTGATCAGAGCAGTATTGAGAAAACGGATAGCGAACGACTTCAACATAAACTGGGTTGGTTTAGTTAAGAATTGTAAAAAATATCAAGTGCTTGCTCCCGTTTTATGTAAAGAATTATCTGTTTCCTTAAAAAATTTAGGTATCCTAATCTAAATGCTGAACAGCTTATTTGTCGCTGCGAAGCACTAGCTGTTGTTATTTCTTAGGAGAACTCAAATGCCAAAATCTATCGGTGTCCAAAGCATTATCGGAGGTGTTTGTCTGGCATTACTTATTTTTATGGGTACTAGCGTTATTGCCTATACCCACCTGAGTCAACTGATGGAACTTTCCCGATGGATGGACTATAGTGACAAGTCACAGTTAGCAACTGTAGTCACTCAGATGCAGAGAACCCAATTGAGTCTAATTCTGGGGGACAGTCTCAGCATAGCCATACTTATCGTGCTGTGCGGGTTGCTTCTGAAGCAGCATTTTCGATTGAAAGCAGAAATATGCGATCAACCGTCAGAGACGACTCTAGAACAAATAGCGCAACGCGAGCAACTCATCCTCAGTAGCGCTCAACGCATCCGCCAAACCCTGGATCTGGACACGATTCTCGACACCACAGTCACCGAAGTCCGAGAATTTCTGGGTGTTGATCGAGTCTTAGTCTATCGGATTTGGTCTGATGGTACAGGAAGTACCGTAGCCGAATCTGTCACTCCTGATATCCCACCCATTTTGGGACAAACGTTTCCGGCTGAAGTATTTCCCGAACAGATGCATCAATTGTACTGTCAAGGACGAATTCGCACCGTAGTCAATCCAGAAACCGATGGAGTAACTCCCTGCTTAGTAGAATTCCTCCAGCAGTTAGGTGTCAAATCTAAACTCGTCGTACCCATTCTGCAACAAGAAAAGCTTTGGGGACTGCTGATTGCTCATCACTGTTCTCAACCCCGACAATGGCAATCCTTAGAAATTGACTTACTCTATCAATTAGCCATCCAAGTTACCATCGCCATTCACCAATCCCAACTCTATCAACAGCTTCAGCATGAATTAATTGAGCGCCAATCGATTGAAGCCCAACTGCGTAAAGCCCGCGATGAACTGGAAATCCGAGTCCAAGAACGTACTGCGGAACTGATGCAGACGAACGCTGAGCTACAGACTCAAATCCATGAACGCAGGGAAGCCGAAGCCGCATTAAGAATTAGCGAAGAACGCTTTCGGGTGGCGCTGCATAACTCACCCATTACGGTATTTAATCAAGACACCAATCTGCGCTACACCTGGGTCTATAATCCGGCGAGTCGGATTAATACCGACGCCTTAATCGGCAAATCAGAATCGGAAATGTTTGCACCAGAAAATGCCCAAAAGCTAATTCCGATTAAACATCGCGTCTTGACCACAGGAGTAGGTGAGCGCCAAGAAATATCGATTATCGTCAACGGCAAAGTCCGGTACTACGATTTAACCGTGGAACCCTTACGAAACCATACCGAAGAAGTGGTTGGCATTACCTGTGCCGCCACCAACATTACCAACATTCGGATTCGGGAACAAGCACTTCGGGAAAGTGAACGGTTTATTCAACGCATTGCTGACGCGATGCCAACTGCTTTATATCTCTATGACTTAATCGAAAAGCGCCATATCTACAGCAATCAACAAATTACTCAACTCATCGGCTACTCCCTTGAAGAAATTCAAGCAATGGCACCAACATTTCCGCAAAATCTGATTCACCCCGATGATCAAGCCAAATGTACCACCGCCATTAAACGATTTGTCACAGCTAAAGAAGGAGAAATTATTGAGACAGACTATCGCATCCAACATAAATCCGGGGAATGGCGTTGGCTGTATAGTCGCGAGATGGTGTTCACTCGCACGGCTGATGGTTTACCCCAGCAGATTCTCGGTACTGCTCAAGATATTACCGAACACAAGCAGGCAGAATCAATACGTCTGGCACTTGCACAAGAGCAGGAACTTAGACAACTCCAGCTCAATTTTTTTTCTATGGCGTCCCATGAATTTCGCACGCCCTTGAGTACTATTTTAGCTAGTATTCAATTACTGAAATATTACTATCCAGAATGCTCAGATAATAGAATCCGTCGCAATATTGACCGCATTGAAACAACCGCTAAAACTATGACTCAACTTTTGGGTGACATCTTAACAATCAGCCGAGCGGAAACTGGAAAACTAGAGTTTACCCCTCACCCACTTGAATTAGAAGAATTTTGTTGGAATTTAGTGGAAGAGATGCAGGTGAATGCGGGAGCAAATTATTCAATTAATTTTGTTAATCACCATCAACCTTCTATTGTTTGCTTAGATGAAAAGTTATTGCGTTCTATTTTAATTAACTTACTGTCTAATGCAATTAAATATTCCCAGGGAGGTAGTCAAATAGATTTAATATTGACCTGTAGTCAATCCGCAGCAACGTTTCAAATTAAAGATTCTGGGATTGGGATTCCTGTAGAGGATCAAAAAAAATTGTTTAGTATATTTCATCGTGGTACGAATATTGGCAATATTCCCGGAACCGGATTAGGATTAGCGGTTGTCAGGAAATGTCTAGACATACAAGGGGGTACGATTTCAGTCAATAGTGAAGTAGGAGTCGGTACAACGATGACAATCATGATACCCTTGCATGACCAAAGTGCAGTATAACTTTTGAATAAGCCTTGATTTAGGGAAATGAATGATTTTGCCACCTATCTACACCCACAAACATTCTGTACGTCCAAGCCAATTCGGTCAATTTCTTTCATAGGGTATTCTTTTCCCTACTACAACCAAGTTCGACAAGCTCTTGCCAAAGCTCTTGCTGAATATCCTACACTTCCCTTAAGAAAAGCCCAGCGGCGCAATTTCCAGAGCGTTCATACTCCTGAGTATCTCCGAAAACTTGGATTACAAGCTCTTGAAAAGCCACTTGATGAGGTGAGTGCTGCCCTACCTGAATTGAGTATTGAGTGCCAAGGTTTGGAGTACGGTTTACCCGGATATCTCTATGGTTTAGGAGGCATGATGGAAGCAATTGATCAGATGAAAAAAGGGAACCTGGAACGTGCCTATTGCTTCAGTATGGTCGGACATCATGCTTACAGTAATTGGGGACACGGTTATTGCCTTTTAAATCCTCTAGCTGCGGCGGCACGATACGCTCAGGTGCAAGGATTTGAGAAAATTTTGATGATTGACTGGGATATTCATCATGGAGATGGCACTCAGTCAATTTTTAGCGATGATTCCAGTATTTATTGCATTAGTATTCACAGTGCTGTAGACCTTTACATGGCTAAAGCCTCAGACTTAAACTATGGGACAACTACGACGGCTGAAGCGGTTGGACACTGTAATATTCCCATTCTAAATACATCGTTTCCCGTTGAAGTTGTAGAGGAATTGGGACTAACGGGTAAGTTTTACGATGGACATGAGAGTATCGACATTTTTCAGCACTCTCTAGATTACCTTCCATGGAAACCGGACTTGATTACTATTTTCTCGGGTTATGACTCACATCGGGATGATTGTGGTAAATGTACAACAGGTTGGACGAATGCTGATTTCTGCAAACTCACTGAAATTGTATTAGATTCTGCTAGAGCGCCGGTCCAGTAATCACGATGGGGGTAAAGCATGAGAAAATAGGTTGACACAACAGTTGTAAGTCGTCTGATTGTGTGAAATTTTACAAAATATGTCTCATTTAAGTCGAACTTCAAAAACTAAATACATCCATCACTGTGGTATCCACCTGTAGAATTTTCTGCCATGAAGGAGTGATATCATGTCCGGTGAAGTACCGGGAAGGAAAAAGCCGGAAAAGCTCGCTGACATAGTATGGTCATTAATGGTAATAGTCAGGAAATGCTATGACTGGCTGGGGAAGCTTTCAAAGTGCGATCGCAAGTGAGATTATTCAATAGCAATGGTTGTTTCCTGAAGGGTTGTTGGTTCATTCGGGAACAAAGGAATCGCGAGTATGATTATTTAACAGTTGTGCGATCGCGTCGATTTTATTGTTGTGATGGATATTGATTGGTGGTAGTGTTCCCCAGATTGGGTGTCATATCAAATGTCTTGCCGATGTAAGCCTCCGCTCAAAGCCACGAGCCAAAACGTGAAGGTTGTGAACAACGGCAGCACGTCGCAAGTCAAACAGGTTCTTGCGTAAACCGATGTAGCGAGCGCGATTGCCTTGCCAACGACCCAAATGTGCCAAGGAATGTTCGACCGCTGTGCGCTCTCGATTCTTAGCTCGTCCTAAAGGAGTTAATTGACGCCTGCGTAATTCTTCAAGTAATGGTTCATCCGGATGAATCTTGACACTACGACCTCGCTGATTGGTAGTACAACGCTCTCGCAAAGGACAAACAGCACAATCGGATGCTGGGAAATGCACAGTTTTGCCCAGTTTTAGTGGTACGCTTATTTGATTGGGACAAGTAAGGGTTTGCTGTTGCCAATCTAGAACAAAAGCATTTTTACTAAAACGCCCACCCCGATTGCGTACAGGCCAAGCTTTGCAGTAGATGTTTAATTCCTGTTGCCGTTGACGCACTAATTTAGCACTCAGGTAAGCTCGGTCAATATGCAACTCCACCAACTTTACCTGTTGTGCAACCAGATCAGCGCCAATAGCATCACTCACCCAAGCTTCTGGAACATTGCCTGGAGTTAAGCCAACCGCTCTGACTAAGCCACTGTCTAAATCCGTTAACACATGGCGCTTATAGCCGTTGAATTTTACCGCCTTTCCTCTTGCGACCGTGACGCATGGTTGGGTCTTCAATACTGATGCGTCTATCCTTAGCCACCCCACGACGCAACCCAGGTGAACCATCGGCATCTACTTCCACATCTTGTGCTTCTATCTGGCGTGCGATGCCAAGAGTTTGATTGACTATTTGAGGAATATCATCCTGGGGAAGTCGAGCTAACCAAGACTCCACAGCTTCTAAGGCTTGAAGTACCTGCTCCAAGGCAAGTTGGCGTTGTTGTGGATGATCCCAGTTTATATCC
>CAZNNK010000190.1:0-9234 GCA_964574085.1 uncultured Coleofasciculus sp. | reverse complement strand
GATGCGAGGATGGGAGGAACGATAAGAAAGTTCTTAATTTGTCATTTGTCCTTCGTTTCAACCTGAGTGCAAAAGCCAACCCTAAAAATGCCAGTTCAATAATCGAAGCATCGACTACAATTCTGCCAATTGTAACTTTGGCTACTTCTACCTATATAAGGGCGGGTTTTGTTGAGAAGTTATCGGTGAGATATTCTAGAGTAATTCCTAAACCCGCCCCTACATAAATTTATTTTATCTATGCATGGAGATTATATCATGTTTGTCTAAACCATTATCATTTCCTTTTTTAGGGCAACTTTTTTTTATTCTGTCCTAGGCGTTATGCTGTACCCAACTATCACAATTAAACCAGACATGATCTTACACGTTGATGCCAAACTCTTTTAGGTAAGAGATATCCAGTGTCCATTCATATTGACTGCGTTCTCGCCAAATCTGAAAACAGTGATCAACATAGTCTTGGGCTTGGTCAAGTGACCAACCATTTACCTTGGCGAGGTGTTGCAGGGCGATTTCTCCCCGTCCTCTGGTATTGGCAAAACCAATATGTTTCACTTCATGGCAAGCCGGACATAAAGCAATTAAACGCATCAGTGTTTGGATATGATGTTGGTCGTCGTAATCCCAAATCTCATGACATTCAACAGGATGATTGGTTCCGCGCCCTTGACAAACTTCGCAGTGATAATTGGCTTGCTTATAGGTAAGACGTCTGAGTTTATCCCAATCGCTTTTGGAGACATTGGATCGGACATTGGTATACCAGCATGTGGATGGCACTAATTCGACGGTAAGCAATGGCTGGGTCATGTTAAAACGTTTTTGTTATCGATAGAGTGTAATTATAGTTTAATTAGACTAATTTAGAACCCAAACACCAAAATGCACAGTTTTATTCCCCCCGAACGCTTCTTTCCTTATCTTACCTGGAAAGATATCCAAACTATGCCAGATAAGGAAAATGTGGTGATTATTCAACCCGTTGGCGCGATTGAACAACATGGTCATCATTTGCCCTTAGTTGTAGATTCGGCGATTGGTGTGGGGGTTCTGGGTAAAGCCCTCGCCCAACTGGAACCGGATATCCCCGCTTATGCGTTGCCGAATTTATTTTATGGGAAATCGAATGAACATTGGCATTTTCCCGGTACGATTACCCTCAGCGCCCAAACGTTGCTGGCGGTGTTAATGGAGGTGGCGGATAGTATTTATCGGGCGGGATTCCGGAAGTTAGTGTTGATGAATTCCCACGGGGGACAACCTCAGGTGATGGAAATTGCGGCGCGGGATATTCATCAAAAGTATGGCGATTTCCTGGTATTTCCACTGTTTACCTGGCGGGTTCCTAATGTGGCGAAAGAGTTAATTTCAGCTAAGGAGTTGGAGTTGGGAATTCATGCGGGAGATGCGGAAACCAGTTTGATGTTATCCCTATTACCGGAACAGGTGAAAATGGAACGGGCGGTGGCTGAATATCCTCAAGGATTACCGGAAGATAGTTTATTGAGTATGGAGGGAAAGTTACCCTTTGCTTGGTTGACGCGAGAATTGAGTCAGAGTGGGACTTTGGGTGATCCCACACCCGCCACCAAAGAAAAAGGCGATCGCATCCTAGAGTCTTTGGTATCCGGTTGGGTAAAGGTAATCCAGGATATCTATCAGTTTCGCCAACCCCAGGGGAAGTAAGGGAACGTGCGATCGCGTGAGTTATGAGTTAGTCTATCTCTGGATATTCGGTGGGGTGAGGGGATTCGGGGGTATGGATTTCGCGATCGCCCCTCGTTTCACTCTTTAACCGCTTCATCAGCCAAGTTAGGATTCCCTCAGCCGACTTTTCCACAACCCAAACTAAAAAGGCTTCGAGTATTAGCATGAGGATGTCCATAACATCACCTGGAACTACGACGCTTCTAATGTCGCTGAAATCAAGTGTGGGCGAGGGATGTGGTATGTATGATTTAGGTCTGATTTAGGTCTGATTTGTATGAGTTCGTCACAGACATCCCATCAGCAGGGATAAAATAGGCATAAGTTTTATGATTGAGGAATGGTTAGATCGCTTAAGGCATCTCCACAAGGTATCCGGTTAGCCAAACAAGCTTTAATCCGTAAGAGATGGAAGCAGGATAATTTAATCGGTTTTGTGTGTCAGAGTCGCCAGCCGATTTCTAAGTTCTTTACAGGTAAACCCGTGGATCGGGATATCTTTGTGGGGATTTGTGAACGGTTGGGGTTGAGGTGGGAGGAGATTGCTGAGTTATCGGAAGCCGGATTAATCGGTAGAGAGGAGAGTAATTCTTTTCCATCGGCGGCGAGAAAAGGCGAGTTGGGGGGATTAAGTATTGACATTGATACCTTAGTGCAACAGGTACGCCAGCAGCGCCACGACAAAATTCAAGACCAGTGTGGCACAATGCGGATGCTGGATATTTCCCAGCCTATTGCTATTTCAGATATCTACACCGATGTCAATATATTAGAGAAGATAACTAGCCAGCAATGGTTAGATGCTTCTGACTTGGCGCGAAACTTTAACCCCGAATCCGATAACTTTGACCGACTGGGATTGGGTAGAGTACGTCAGAAGAGTGTCCCAGGTTTAGATGCTGTGTCACGGTACAACAAGCTGATGGTACTTGGTAAACCTGGGTCAGGGAAAACCACGTTTTTGCAGTGGGTAGCGATTAAGTGCGACTTAGGTGAATTTCAACCAAACCGAGTTCCGATATTTATCCGACTGAAAAATTTTGCTGAGGATGTCAAAACTTTTTGGGCGCAAAGCAGGGTATCCCTACAAGACTATATTAATGAAGAATTTGTTAGTTGTGGGATTACAGATAAATCGGTTGTTGAAACGATACTTACTCAGGGAAAAGCCTTGATTTTCTTGGATGGCTTAGATGAAGTCTTGGAAGAAGACGATGATGAAGTTATTAAGCTAATTCGTAGATTTGTTGAGAAGTATTTCAAAAATAAGTTTATTATCACCTGTCGTATCGCTGCCCAGAAATATAGATTTGTCCGTGAGGGCTTCAGAGATGTTGAGGTAGCAGATTTTAAGGATAAGCAAGTTAAACTATTTGCTAAAAAATGGTTCACAGTTGCTAGGAATAATCCACAAGCTGGAGAAGCCACAGCGAGGCGATTTATTGAAAGGCTAAATCTGCAAAAAAATCAGCAAATCTCAGAACTAGCGGTCACACCAATATTACTAAACTTGACTTGCTTGGTGTTCTCAGCAAAAAATGAATTTCCATCAAAACGCTCTCAGCTATATGAGCAAGGATTGGAAATTCTGCTGATTAGATGGGATGAAGAGAGGGGGGTTGAACGGGATAAAGTTTATCGAAATTTATCTGTAGAACACAAGATAGAGCTTCTCAGCCAGGTAGCAGCAATCACTTTTGATAAAAACCATTATTTTTTTGAGCAACGAGAAATCCAACAATACATTACTGACTATCTCCGTACTTTACCGTATGAACAAACTAATCAAGTAACATTGCAGCAGGATAGTAATGCGGTACTGGAATCTATTGCAGCGCAACATGGGTTATTAGTAGAACGGGCAAGGGAAATCTATTCTTTCTCTCATCTGACGTTCCAAGAGTATCTCACGGCTAGAGAAATTCTGGCTAAATCTGACATTGCTTTATTAGTCAGTAAGATTCCGGAAAAGCGTTGGCGTGAGGTGTTTTTGCTGACGGCTGGAATGATGCGAAATGCTGATGAACTTGTGCAGAATATGAAGCAAAGAATTGATGGGTTGGTAGCTGGTGATGAGAAATTACAGCGTGTTCTCAACTGGGTCAACCAAAAATCACTGTCTGTTGAAGTTCGCTACAAGCAGTCTGCTGTTAGAGCATTCTATTTCTCCCTCGTCCTCTCCTACAACCATGTTCTCTTCTTCGATCTTGACGATTTTCTCTTCCTCGACCTCGACCACGTCCGCTTCCACGACCTCGTCATCCAGCTCGACCTCGACTGCGACCTCGACCGCAGCTTTTCTCGCAACCTCGGTATCGACCCCGACATCTCTCACGACCTCATTCTCGACCGCTTCCTCTCTCACGTCCTCTCCCTCTCCCACAACCTCTCCCGCAACTTCGATCTTGTCCTCGCCCTCGCCCTCGTTTTCAATCCTGACTTAGAACAGTCACTTAAACAACTTAAAAATCAAGTTCCTAGCCGAGAAGAAGATGATAAAGAGCAATTTAATCAATGGTGGCGAGTTAACGGTAAAGCTTGGACTGAGCAGTTAAGAACCGTAATGATTCAGCATCGCAATATGGGTCATGACTGGCAATTCAACAATTCACAAAAGCAACTATTACAGCAATATTACGACGCCAATCAATTGCTAGTCGATTGCCTCAAAAGCGACTGTGACATCAGCCAGGAAGTCCGACAGCACATAGAATACACCTTACTATTACCCATCGCCGAAGTCGAGAAGCGGAGGAATAAAAGCGAATGGAAGAACTCATAACCTTAAAGGAATTTATCCAGCAAGGTAAACTACCGGAAGCCTTGGAACTTGTTGAAGAATTAGAGGAGATGAGTAAAGCCGATAAACTCAATAAAATATTTAGCTATGGCATCATTCTATTATTGCATCTAATTAAAAAAGCTGCCGAAAACCGCACCACTAAATCCTGGCAGGTTTCTATATTTAATTCGGTTAAGCAAATTCAACGCACGAATCGACGCCATAAAGCTAAAGGGACTTATTTAACGGAAGACGAATTACGGGAAACTTTACAGGATGCTTATGAATCAGCGCTGAGAAATGCAGCCTTAGAAGCGTTCGAGGGAATCTATGAGGCTGAAGAAATCGGTGTCATGGTTAACCAAGAAGAAATTATTGAAATGGCAATGGATTTGATTCTAGAACGTCAATCGACTGATGGAATATCAGAATAGTAACAGGAAGTCGCGACATAAAATGATGGGAAAGGGCGACCCGATGAAATTGAGTGGATTACAGTTGTTCATTAGTGCAAGCGGGTCGCCCCTACATGATTGATACAGATGTTTTTTCTAGGGTTTGTAGTCAGGACTTTAGCCTAATCATTTATCGGTTCAAAACTCAACAAAATAGCAGGCGAGACGCTAAAACTACAACGATTATCTATTGCCTATTGTCACCACCACTGAATTTAGTCGTCTTTAGACAACTTGAGATTTGAGCCTTGGGTTTGAACCCAAGGCGGTAAGACAGCGACAGGTGCAAAATGTTAGTCATAACCAATACAAAAATCCGCGATCGCTACCTTGTCGCCAACGCCGCTAACTTCTGTAAAATCTGAAGGACAGGATATAACTCATTCTCTGGTCGATATAGAGAGAACTCTGTGGAAAAAGTATATTGGGGTATCTCACCGAACAATACTTTAATGAACATAAAATGACTACCATTCGTGACTAATCCAAAAGTGGGTTGCTCAGTATTTGGATTTGCCATCATGTAAAATAGGGTTTGCGCTGTTGCATCTTTTAGAGCAAATCCGGCTTGTTTTGACTCAACAACTGCAACCCATAGTTGTTGCTGTAACAACAAGATATCAATGCGCCCCCAAACCGTTCTTTCTCTAGTCTCTATCGCTACATCTACCCGTTTTTCCAAGACTGGATGTAGCGGAGGACGGTAAAATCCTGCGAGTGATAGTAGGGGCGAAAGTACCACCATTTTTACCAAATCTTCTAACATCGGATATTTGTTGAGATAGAGAAACTCTGTTTTGACCCGATCTAAAGTTTGCTTTTCTAAATCGTTGAGTTCTGATAAATTGTCCTGGGCTTCAGGAAAGAAGGTGGAATCGTCTAGAACGTGCCGAAGATTGAATTGGTTTTCAACCTGTGCCAGTGTTAGTTCATGGGCAGGGATAACTTGTGTCATTGCTGCTGTCAGTGTTATTCAACAAAACGATTACCTTATGTAACACCTTACATACAATTGGCTGACCCTTAATTGGTGCAAGATTGTAGTTAAGGCGCAGAAGCGTCTGTGCAGGCAGACTAGATTACTGTAACTCCAGAGGTGCAAGTGTTGGTGGATAATTAGTGAGATTTACCTGAAGCGTGTGACCCGATTCAGGATTAAATAGGATAAGTCACCAAAAATAGTAACCTTTCGTGTCTGACAAGTCTAAACCGTCTCGTTCCCTCGCCGGAATTGCCTCGATTGTAGCAATTGCCACCCTGATTAGTAAAATTTTTGGCTTAGTCCGTGAACAAGCGATCGCGGCGGCGTTTGGTGTGGGTCCGGTGGTGAATGCTTATGCCTATGCCTACGTGATTCCAGGCTTTTTGCTGATCTTACTGGGTGGGATTAATGGTCCGTTTCACAGCGCCTTGGTGAGTGTGTTGGCAAAACGGGATAAATCGGAAGCCGCCCCTCTGGTGGAAACGGTTACCACTCTGGTGAGTGGGATATTGTTGCTGGTGACGATTATCTTAATTCTATTTGCGCCCACGTTTATCGATATCCTCGCCCCCGGATTAGAGGAACCCGCGCGATCGCTAGCGGTGCAACAGTTGCAAATTATGGCACCGTTGGCGGTTCTGGCGGGGTTGATTGGGATTGGTTTCGGGACGCTGAATGCTTCGGATCAATATTGGTTACCCAGTGTTAGCCCGTTATTTTCTAGCTTGGCGGTGATTGCCGGGTTGGGGATATTGACAGTTTACTCTAGCGGACAAGTGAATACCCCGGAGTATATCCGCTTGGGTAGTATTGTGTTAGCTGTGGGGACTCTAGCCGGGGCGATTTGGCAATGGGTGATGCAACTGATTGCCCAGTGGCGATCGGGAATGGGGCGGTTACGGTTGCGGTTTAATTGGAAACTTCCAGGGGTGAGGGAGGTGATGCGGGTAATGGCACCAGCGACGCTATCCTCTGGGATGTTACATATTAATGTGTATACCGATCTATTTTTCGCCTCGTTTATCCCCAATGCAGCAGCGGCGATGCGCTATTCCAATTTTATTGTGCTGACACCTCTGGGGATTATTTCTAATATGATCTTGGTGCCGATGTTACCTGTGTTTTCCCGGTTAGCGGCGCCAGAGAATTGGACAGAGTTGAAGGTGCGGATTCGTCAGGGATTACTGTTGACGGCGTTGACAATGTTACCCCTGACGGCGATTTTTATCTCTCTATCGGTGCCAATTGTCCGGGTAATTTATGAACGCTATGCTTTTGGTGCAGAGGCTTCCCAGATTGTCGCCCCGGTTCTGATGGCGTATGGGTTGGGTATGTTCTTTTATTTAGCACGGGATGTTTTGGTGCGGGTATTTTATGCCTTGGGCGATGGGGAGACGCCGTTTCGGATTAGTATTGCCAATATCTTTATTAATGCGGTGCTAGATTATGTGTTGGTGAATGCGTTTGCCACACCGGGTTTAGTTTTTGCCACGATTGGTGTGAATATTATTTCGATGAGTTGGCTGTTGTGGGTGTTGAATCGGCGGCTACATGGCTTACCGTTAGGGGAATGGGGATTGGCGCTAGTAGGGTTGGCGGGGAGTAGTGTTGTGGCGGGATTGGGAAGTTGGGGGGTGAGTTGGGGCTGGGAACGGGTTATGGGAAGTGAGAATTTATTGCTGCAAGTCTTACAATTGAGTTTGGCGATGTCTGTGGCGTTGGGGATTTTTGCGGTTTTGGTGACGCGGTTAAAGTTGCCGGAAGTGGATATTTTAGTCAGTCGTTTGCGTCAGAAGTTGGGGAGATGACGTCGGTAGAGGGCGAATTGATATAAGCTAAAATGCATTTAAATTGTGTATTCCCTGTTGCCTGTTGCCTGTTGCCTGTTGCCTTTGAGCGATTGAGGTATCCCAATTTAAATGCCGAACAGCTTAATCTTTAATTTATTTGATATACATAGAACTTACGCAAAGCCACTACTGGACTGACACTGCTAAAATGGTGGATTAGATTTGGCGTTTAAACCGGGCGCACGTCGGTGCGCCCCTACAATTCTAATCCACCAACTAAGGCGTGCCACGCCGCCATCGTGCGTTAGCGAAGCGTAACGCACCTTGATAGGGATTATAGAGGATTTTGACCTTCCCTAAAGCTTCCCTAAAATAGACAGTAGACAGTTTACGTTTCAATCCCTGGTAGGGATTATAGATGATTTTGACATTAATCACATTTCTTCAGGGCAGTTTATTGAGAGTTTCAATCCCTGGTAGGGATTATAGATGATTTTGACCAAGCAACCTTTCCGTGGTTCGGCAGGACATCTTGCTCAAACACACTATACTGCATCCACTGCCCATAAGACTTGAGAATGCTGTGAATTTTCGTCCGACAGTCAGAGTCCGAAGTGAACCAAGAGAATAGGGAAAGCGATCGCGCCCCTAACAGGGTGAAGCAAAAACCTGATCGGGCGGTCATTGTGGATCAAGAGGAAGGGGGAAAGCGATCGCGTGTGACAGTTGCGTAAGTCCTGAATTTTATAAGGGATTGGTGAAAGCTTATCAGCCTCAACCAGGCAATATAGACGATAAAGTGATGGGAGACGTGCGTAAGGTAGTGCGGCGCGTGGTGAATCCCTTCTGGTTTCTGCGGGAAATATCGCGATATTGGGAGGATTGTGTGATTCTTTCTGTTAGTTAACCCCAGAGAGTATGCGTCAGCGGATGCAGAAGAAAGTTCAGCGTCTTTGCCATTTGTACGATTTGTAGCGCTTTGCGATCGCCTCTCGTTGTTGTCGGGTGTAGAAACCTGCCCTTAGCGACCATCGAGGGTAAACTTCGGCGGGTGCAAGGGCTAGTGTAGCTGCGGTTTCAACCGCCCACTGAACTCAGAGGAAATAACTCAGCGATCGCACCCCATTTCCCGATACAATATCTGGGCATTGTCGCAGCAAAAGGTAGGCATCATGGCACAAGCAACAATTGGCATTATTGGCGGTAGCGGACTTTACAAAATGGATGCCCTCAAAGATGTGCAAGAGGTGCAACTCGATACCCCCTTTGGTAAACCGTCTGATGCCTTAATTGTCGGCACTCTCGAAGACACCCCCGTCGCCTTTCTCGCCCGTCATGGTCGTAATCATCATCTCATGCCCACGGAATTACCCTTCCGCGCCAATATCCATGGGATGAAACAGTTAGGCGTCAAGTATCTGATTTCCGCCTCTGCCGTGGGTTCCCTTCAGGAAGAAGCCAAACCCTTGGATATGGTCATCCCTGATCAGTTTATTGACCGCACCAGAAATCGCG
>CAZNNK010000189.1:0-9242 GCA_964574085.1 uncultured Coleofasciculus sp. | reverse complement strand
GTCGCCGCTTCAGCAATCGCCGTTTTTAACTGCTGTTGAGTTTCGGCAGAAATTGTCCAACATTTTAATTGCCAGAAGGGATATCCGATTACTTGAGAACTATCCAGTTGACAAAAGTCTGTAGCTGTCTGGTTATCAGCGATGACATTCCCCTCTAACGTTAACAAGCTGGATAATTGGAAGGTTTGATTGAAAACCGCCCGAAATCGCCGTTCACTTTCTCGCAGTTGGGATTCAGCTTGCTGGCGACTCAAGGCGTTAGCAAAGATACCACCAATGATTTGTAAGAGGGAGAGGTTATCGTCTGACCAAATTTTTTCGGCGTTAACCGTAGAACACCCTAAATATCCGATGAGATGATTGCCTTGGGCGATGGGAACAAGGGCAACAGATTTAGCCCCGGTTAACTCCATCGCCTGTTTCAGGGAATGGGCTTCGGGTGGCAAATCGCTGCGGTGGGAAATTTGAATCGCTTCTAAGTTTCTCAGTTTTGCCATTCCCCACGGGTAAGAAGCGGTGGGAAATCCTTGCCATTGCGGTTGGATGGAATTCACGCCCGGTGCAGTCCATTCCTGGATAATACTGGCGGTGGCAGCGTCTTCTGAGAAGCATGCCATGTAAGTGCGATCGCACTGGCAAAATTTACCGATTTTTTCCAGGGTGTGCTGAATCGCCTCCTCAATGCCATCAGAGGACAACTGGATGAATTGATGGGATAGGCTAGTGATTAACTGCTCAAACTCGATGCGTTCTTTGAGCTGGGCTGCTGTGCGCTTAGTTTCGGTGATATCTTTGCCAACACCATACAACCTACCATCATCCCCCGGAATCAGTTTCCACGCCAGCCAGCGATAACTCCCATCTTGGTGACGCATACGATGCTCACACTCCACCGCCTCGGCTAAGGTAAAATGGGCGATGGTGCTGTCGCGATCATCGGGATGAATCAGTTCCCAACCAGCGTGCGATCGCAACTCTTCCTCTGTCCAGCCCAAAACCTTTTCCCATGCCGGATTCAGCGGCTGCCAATATCCCTGTTTGTGCCATATTCCGAATAAATCATCTGATATTCTCAAAAATAAATTCTGAGTGAATTCCCGGTTGGCTGGTTTATCCATGGATTCACTAGGCGTTTGAAAACTATTCATTTTAATTTGGGTTGTAATCCCTCTGGACGACGGCAAACGATAATGTTTAGATGCACCCCTCTTAATTTTTCAGTATAGTCACGTCATACAGAAGCTAAACATTGTACTACACCAACACCAGATAGAGGGAGACTGCTCGGTAATGTAGAGACGCGCCATGGCGCGTCTGGAAGCCGGGGAAGCCAGGAAAAATTCCCCGTATTTCTTTAAAAAAGGTTTACATAAATTCATATATTTGCGTTTATACTAAACATTAAGACTGTTACATTAACGCAAGCCTAGACCTTCAGGGCAAAATTTTCCCATCCGTTCACCAAAGCAGGGAGAGTAACCCCCAACTCAGACGTACCATGGCACGTCTCTACATAACTTTTTCCTGGGAACCATCTGCCATCTGCCATCTGCCATCTGCCATCTGCCTTGTCTCTACCCAAAAGAGGGTAGTTAACCCGAATTTAGTCTAAAAGGGGATCTACCAGCCAACCATAGGCACTCATCCGACTTGTTGGATATCCTCACCACACACTAGGAGTATTTCATGCTGGTAACCACCCCATTAGATAAAAGTATCACAGTTAAACGCCTACTGAAACTTTGGGCAGCCCGTTATGTTCCTGACTTATCCACACTTTCATTAACCACTAATAAATGTACAACGACTGAGTTAATGGAAGCTGCCTCTCCCCAAGGGCGAGAGAAAACTGTGACTAAACTCTCTCGACTAATCGAAATCCACTGCAAATGTGCGGGGATTCGCACCAGTATTCTCTTCTCCTATATTCCCAACGTTGTCAATTTAACCGAATCTCAGGGCATTGCCACATCCTCAGCGCAGGTTTATGAGAAGGTTTTATCCGTCTATGGAAAACAGTCACCCAGTTCATCTCTGATTGAGGCTTTATCTCAAGCAGACACTGTGGATATTTCGACGGATTTATATAAAATCTCGATCCTGCCCAAATTAGAGTTACCCGAAATATCCTCTCTCGTCACCATCTTGACGCCTGAATTAATGCAATTTCAGTCCCAGCATTTATCTGCCCATAATCAAAATACGCTGGGATTTATGAGTACCCAGTTTCATCTCAGCTCCAAGGTGTTACTGAATCGATTAAGCCTACCAGAACAGTTATTGCTCTCTCCTTACTTTAAATTTATTGAAGAGCAAGTATGTATTCCCTGGCAACGGGTATGCACGGCGGCGGCTCAACATTCCCTGAATTCTCCTATACTAGCCTTAGTCGAGCAACTCATTCCCAAAAGTCAGGAAATTGCCACCAGGGTTTATCGCCAAGCCTTAGAGCGATTCCCCAATTATCGCAGTCGTCGCGGCAAACTGGATCATCCAGAAGTCAAAACCTCAAGCATCCGTGATGTCGAGATGTTTCAAGCCTATCTGTGGGTTTGTGTGTTGGAGGAGAGTATGGCAGCAATGGAGAAGGAACTTTATCCCTTATGTGAGATGGTTTATCCCAGTGTGAGTGTTAGTTGGGAACTGGTAGAAAAAATGGTCGGACTTTTGTCAGAAAAGATTCTCATTCGTCTAGACTCTGAGCAACAATCAATCATTCAGCCTTATACCACCGCGATGAAGAAATTGTTTGCTTGTCGTTAAAGGGAACGGGGAATAAGGAATAGGGAACAGGGAATAGCCTATTTCAAGGTACATCAGTTGAGCCGCCAAGGTAGAGACGTAATCGGCTACGTTTCTACCCCCTCTCTGCTTCATCTCCTAAAATAGAGACATTAGAGTTGGTGCAAGTCTCTATGGAAACCATTATTGGCACAATGTTCGGAATCATCCTGCTGGCGGGACTCAGCGGTTTTAAGATTGATCGCGAATATGAACGCGGTGTAATCTTCCGCCTAGGACGGTTCACCAGGGTCAAAGGACCAGGAATGTATTGGATTCTACCGCTGATTGACCAAAAAGCTCAAGTCGATATCCGCACCAAAACGGTGGATATTGCCCCCCAAGAAGCGGTAACGGCTGACAGCGTGACAATCAAAGTCAATGCGGTATTATATTATCGCATCATTGATCCATCGCGGGCAATTAATAAAGTCGAAAATTACGAAATCGCGGTTTATCAAGCCGCGATGACGACATTACGGAATGTGGTGGGACAAAATATCTTAGATGATGTGTTGCAAAACCGCGATAAAGTCAACCTGCGTGTGCAAGAAATTGTAGACGAAATCACCGAATCCTGGGGAGTCGTGATTGAACGGGTAGAAATTAAAGATGTAGAAATTCCCACGAATATGCAACGGGCAATGGCAAAAGAAGCTGAAGCCGTGCGGGAAAAACGGGCGCGTCTGATTAAAGCTTCTGCCGAACAAGAAGCATCAATTAAGTTGGCTGAAGCCTCGCAGAAGATTGTGGAAAATCCAGCCGCTTTGGAACTACGGCGTTTACAAATGCTAACGGAAATCGGCGCAGAAAATAACACAACAACCTTGATTATGATGCCATCTGATTTTATTACCTTAGCCAAGCAATGGACAGAGGTATTAGATCAGGGCAATAAGGTTGAGAGTAATGGGGTTGTTCAGGTTAAATCGTCGGATGAACCAATTCCCTTAGATTTGTCCTCCATGCCAGAGGATAACCCGTAGTTCGTAGTTCGTAGTTCGTAGTAAGGGCTTTAGCCTTCTCATCGTATCATACCCCGGGATAAACTGTACAATTAAATCGGGCGCACGTCGGTGCGCCCCTACGTTTTCTTGGTGCAATTATCATCCTCTCAAGTAGGAATTTACCTGATTCAGAATGGCACATTTTTAGTAACGAGGATTCGATAATGACCTATTCAAATCTTAATTCAATTCTGGAAGATTTGGGGACGACCAAAATTGAAAAACAAGTTCCGGCGTTAGAACAAGCTTTAGAAATTGTTAATTCTATTGCCATCCAAGCCGTTGATGCTTTTAGAAAAAGTCCGAATCGCTTTCTGGTTGCCGAACGCCTTAAATGTTTTGGTTCCGTTATTGTGCCGCATCTAGAGAAACTATTCCAGGAATCAGATGATTCAGAAACTCAAATTCTGGCAGCGCTTGTGCTACTGCAATTTAACTCACGGGTAGGAATACCCTGTCTGTTAGATGCCGTAACTCAGGATGAAGACTATGCTGGTTTAGTTGCTGAACATTTAGCAAAACTAGGAATTAAGGAAGCGATTGAGCCAATTCTCAATCGTCTCAGAAATTGCCATCTCAAAGAAGTGGATTTAGTGGTTAATCTTCTAGATGCCTTAGCCAAACTTGGTAGTGTCTTACCCTCGGACTTGCAGCAACGTTTATCTGCGGCTGATGTGCCTTGGCAAATCCGTACAATCTACCAAAATAATTTTGCTACTCTCCCGAATCCTACACCTATACTGTTTGCCCATTCTTGCCCAAAGGCAAAGCCAAAGTGAACCGAGTGAGACTTCAGAAAATCCAGAACGAGAATAAGCTATTCGGCATTTAAACCTTAATATCAATAATGGCGAAATCCTTGCCGTAGTGCGAGCATCTTGCTCGCTACCCATTACCAACTTAAATGCATGACAGTTTAAAACTATATAAAACCTGTGATTCAGGTCAAAACAACATATAAACCTATGACAAAAACCCTAACAATTACTGAAGTCGTCACGTCCCTTAACGAAGCCGAATCGCGGTTCAATATTTGCCGAAATGATAATCTTGAGTTCTTTTCAGAATGGCAAGATAATCTTCCTGAACTCACCCAATCTGAACAGGACACCCTAGACCGGATTAAAACAAGTTACCTCTACAACAGTGCCGATGGCTCAATGACCGAAGCGACTGTGAATTTACTCCTCGTTTCCCCACTATTGTACCTAGCCGGCTTTTGTGATCCCCCCTATAAACTGAAAGGAGAAAAATCAGTCGAATTTACGGTTGAAGAACGAGAGGAAACCTATCGCGGACGCATTGACGCTCTCGTGTTAAAAAATCAATTTTGGCTAACCCTCATTGAATCCAAACAAACCAAATTTTCCTTTTCAGTCGCCATTCCCCAAGCCCTTGCCTACATGATGGCTAATCCTCATTCCACACAACCGTCTTTTGGATTAGTCACTAATGGGGATAATTTCCTTTTCCTTAAATTAATTCAAGAACCTGTCGGTTACTATGATTGGTCTACGGATTTTTCCATCTTTGCTCGTCCGCAAAATGAACTATACACCGTTCTGCAAATTATGAAACGAATTGGCACCTTAATTACATGAACAAAAGCAGGTTCGTAGTTCGTAGTAAGGGCTTTAGCCTAATCATCGTATTCTATCCAGGGATCAACCTGACAATTAAATCGGGCGCACGGCGTGCGCCCCTACATTTGGGTGTACCTCACGCACTTGGAAACTGCTAGCCAGAAATTTGTTGACTCATTGTTGTTACTGTACCTCATAGCAGCGCGAAGCGCTGTAAGCTGTCATGCATTTAAATTGGGTATTAGTAGCGAGCAAGATGCTCAATGTAGCGAGCAAGATGCTCGCACTACGGCAAGGATTTCGTCATGATTGACATTAAGGTTGAAATGCCGAATAGCTTACCGATTAAAACTGATAACCTACACTAAAATGAAATCCCTCATCTTGAGCATTTTCTCTGCGATCATCCAAATCCACAAAAGGAATTCCATAGTCGAGACGGAGATTTAAGTTAGGAATAGGTTCCCAAAGCACACCTAATCCTAAACTCGCTAAAAACGTCTGATCAGGTTGATCATTGGGATTATCAGGATGATTCCACACCGCCCCTAAATCAACAAAAGGCGCCAGTTGAAACGTCGGTAATCCAGTTTCATTTCTCTCCAGTGTAATCCGATCTTCAATCGAAACGCGAAACCCATTGTCACCAGAACGTACATTTTGTCTGTACCCGCGCAGGGTTTGTCCACCTCCGATCACAAATTGCTCAGAAGCCAGGAGAGAATCGGGGGTAAGTTGTAAGTTAGCCGCAATAATTAATAGATGATTCTCACCCAATATTTGTATGCGTTGCACTTGACCCAACCAGCTAAAAAAGCGACTATCTGGAATCGGTGCATCATTGGTTGTGGCGTCAAAAAAATCAGTACCAATGTTAAACTGCGATCGCAAACTCCATGCGCCCTGGATATCCCGTTTCACGTAGTCTTGTCCAAAGCGGAAGACACTGGTGCGACTCACGCCATCTTCATCGGGTCCAATCCCAAAGGGAGTGGGTAGGCGGTCAAAAATAAAGGTTTGACCATCTCGGTAACTAAACCCTAAAGACAAGGCAAATTCTTGGCGCAGAGTACGAATTAAGGGTTGACGGAAGCTGATTTCATAGAGTTCGGTTTCCCCTTCGATATTCAGTTCCTCAAAGGGTTCTTCCGTAATTTCATTTCTGTCAATAACAGTACGCAGTTGTAGCGTTCCGTCTTTTGCATTCAAGGGAACCCGATAGCTAAAGTCAAATAAATTAGAACCGCCCGTTGTGGAACGATAATAGGAACCGGAAAGCGTATCGCCAATTCCAATCAAATTCCGATAACCGAGTTGGACGCCTAAGCGTTCTGAACCAACACTAGGCGGAGAATAGTTATCAACACTGACATTTCCATAGAACGGATTTGTCTCTTCAACTTTTACAACCAGAATACTTTCACCCACTTCATCACCTGCTTCTAAGGTGGCGTTTAGGGTGTCAAAGAGGGGATTAGTTCTCAGCAGTCGCAATTGCTCTTCTAGTGTATCAACACGCAGGGGGGGACTGGTGGCTGATTGAATCCGTTTACGAATGTAACTGGGCTTCAGTCGTTCGGTTCCTTCTATCTGAATGTCTGTTAAACGCCCTTCAATCACCTGAATGGTAACAACACCCTCGGTTACATTCTGTTGCGGTAAAATCGCCGTCGAGGTAAAGTATCCAGCATC
Organism: uncultured Coleofasciculus sp.; assembly: GCA_964574085.1. Lineage (GTDB taxonomy): Bacteria > Cyanobacteriota > Cyanobacteriia > Cyanobacteriales > Coleofasciculaceae > Coleofasciculus. Next base: position 2,179 of record CAZNNK010000189.1, on the reverse strand, counting down.
ACGATAAAGTTGCGCGATCGCATCCGTAGCATTCTGAAGTTCGTTTATAGTAACAGTGCGTCCTTCTAAGGGTTGGATAATCGGATTAAACTCCTCTGCACCAAAAACGGTACTCCCCACAACTTCGATACGGTTAACGTCAATTGTGGTTTCCGTTGATTCAGTTGGGGGCGGTTGAACGGGTTCTTCCGGGGTGGGTAAAATGGGGTCGGTTTCTGTTGGTTCAGAAGGAATAGGTTCGGGAGTCGGTTGGAGAAATCGGTCTTCGTTGGGGTTAGGTTGTTGGGCGAAGTCAAAGGCAGGAAAATGTTCGGTAGGTTCGGGTAAAGTTAGGGGAGGATTTGCCAAAGCGTAACCCTGTTCAAGTGTTGCAATCAGGGTAATCCCCCCAATGAGTAATAATTTAGTTTGTATCATCTCACTCCTCTTACACCCTGTCTTGAGTTAGACAGATAAACGTTAGGGTAAGCTGGGTAGGCTTCACTCTAGCCAACTTTTTATGGCTTCTAAGCTATAGCTATCGCCAGTAGTGTCAGGACAGCATTGATTCGTAGAGACGTTCCGGCGGAACGTCTTCAGAAAGTGTGTTTGTCCTAACAGATGTGTCTACTGCTATGATTAAGCTAAGAGCTGGAGTACATCAATATTTCAACGCTATTCGTCTAATCCTTGTACATAACGTTCAAACAGAATTATTTGTTCTGGTTCAAGGACATTTCGTATCGCCATCCTGCTTTCAAATCGCATTCGTGAAATTTGGGCTCTTAACTCCTCTATCTCATTAAATTTTTCTCGTAGCTGAGTCTCTGAAACTTCGGGATTGAGGAGAAGATCATCCAGTTTTTGTCGAGCTTGATCCAATTCTTCGTACAAAGGAAGGATAGGTTCCCTTGTCTCATTTATTATTTGTAGTGCTTCTACTTGCCTTGAAGTCAGGTTGATCTTTTGTATTATTTCAGGGATTTCCTGAGAATTTGGAGGTTCGGAATTTTCTGTTGCTGCCTGTGAATTCACAAAGGTTGACTCTGCTAAAGCATTAGTAGAACTCAGTGAAGATGCAACAACTATTAATACATAAACACAACGGAGAAACATTATATTTATCTCCTTACTGAAGGATTCGCTTGAATTTTGTATCATTATTGAGGAAATTAATACAAATTTACTCCACCCATGAAAGCGTCAACTCGTGCTTGGCTTTCTGTTGCGCCAGCACGCCATTTCCGCTCAATGTTGTTACCTTGACGGAAAACGCGGTTAGAGTGCTCCATCGCTTCATATTGAGCCTCTATAGTCCCCATAGGATCGTTTCCAATCACTGCTAAAACAGGTTCTTTTCCTTGTATGCCGAAGACCGTAGAGAGTATAACTGATGCTTCATTAACGTCTAGATTGCTATTCGCCCCAGTCACTTGTATCGCCGCATTGACTATTCCAGCGTTAGTTTGGTTAATAAGATCAGACGCTTCAGTCAGTAGATTGTTAAGCAATTGATTGGTGGTAAGGGCAGGAACCTCTCCAATCAAGTCAGCAGAGGAACTAGTACCTCCCGTTCCTGGGGAAACTAAAGAGTCATCAGGATTAGGAGTACCAGAAACATTAGTATTTTGACCAATGTTTGTAACAGTGCTAGTGTTCTGAACAACACCATTGAGGGTAATAGTGCCACCTTTGCCAGTATCAGTAATCCCAAAAGAACGAGAGGCGGCATCTATACGGTCAGCCGTGATGCCTCCGTCCGCATTAATCGTGACATCGCCACCTCTATCGATTCCGCCGTTAGTCCCAGTGTTGATAGATCGAACACTAAAGCTGCCATTTGTAACATTGACAGTTACTTCTCCCCCATTGCCATTAGCACTAAAAGAATCTTGAGTAGATTCAGCTATTGTATTGATGATTTGGGCACTAAAGTTACCGTCGTTTACATTAATAGTAACGTCTCCGCCATCGGCTTTGAGACCCTTAGCTATTATCGTGGAAAGAATGATATCGCCCCCTGTAGCACTGAGGTTGATCGAACCCCCTTTCCCAAAGGTAGGCAAAATGGAAGAACCGCCATAGTTAGAATTGACTTGTCCGGCGCTGATACCTCCATTAGTGGCAGTCAGGTTAATCGCACCACCTCCACCCAGTTCAAATATTCCACCATTAATATCCCCAAGGGTGAGACTTGCTG
>CAZNNK010000188.1:0-9251 GCA_964574085.1 uncultured Coleofasciculus sp. | reverse complement strand
GACGCGCCACAATATCGGTAAATGTGCCGCCGCGATCAATCCAAAATTGCCACCCTTGATTAGAAGTCATGTCTACTACTGATGCCCTACTGTATACCAGCACCTTGTCCAAAAATTGTACAATAACTCGGCATCCTGGTGATTGTATTGGTTGTTGTGCCGTTTGCGATCGCATTCAATCGCAACCCACAATTGCTGTAGTTGTTGGCAGGTGGTGCAGTGTTGAATTTGGCAGGCGATGGCGTTGAACCATTGGCGTAGTCGGCGATAACTGATGAATTGTCCACCTTTGTCGCGGCGATGGACAAAAACAATATATGCCCAAGATTCCACACGCACAATCAGATGTCTGGGGATTTTCAGGAGTCGGGCGATACTGCTGGGGCTGATCCGGAATTTCTGGGCGGGTTGGAGACGGCGAAATAAAGGTGTCATGATGGCTTACCCTGTTGATTGATGGCAGCAATATCCGTGGCGACGCGATGAATTTCGGTCACTTGGGATGATTTTCTTATGCTTCAATATACAATAATGCGCTTAAGCGAGTCAAAACTTGCTTAAAAATCAGATTCAACTGTAACTGTAACGAATCGTAAGGTGTTACCATTTAGGCGAAGTGTTCATTAGAAAGCGAACTTGAGTGCCTAGAGCCAGCACCGCCATAGGGGTAAGTCCCGTTATCAAGGAACAAGTACAGAAACAGGCGCAATCAACCCGATTGACCTTGAAAGAGGTTATTTACATGGGAATGCTGGCGATTGATGAACTCAGCGAACAGCGCCGCCAGGAATTAGCCGATAAAGTCCATCAGATGCAAATCAACGGCGAAATTTGAACTTGGGCGACACAGAGGCGAGAATTTCGTCGGGTATTGCTGTGGAGGATTGAGGATTGAGGATTGATATCGAATCCGGTTGAAACTCCAGCTACCTCAAGGTTGAGCGCGATTGTACATCTAAATAGATATCTTAATGGTTTGGCAAATTGCCAACAGAATCAAGTAATCACTCCTCGATTTTGGGGAAGGGCGGGTTTTGCGACAAACGTTATTGGTTACACCGCTATTAAAACCCCTAAACCCGCCCCTACACCCCCGGATTTGGGTCAAATCATTACCCTTCCATCTCATCCACCAACTTGGGAACTCCAGCCGTTAACACCTCATGTCCCGACTCGGTGACCAAAACATCATCCTCAATCCTGACACCAATCCCACGCCAGCGATCAGGAATCTCAGGTTGACCTTCTACAGGTTTAATATCTAAGCCAATATATAATCCCGGTTCCACTGTCACCACTTGACCCGGTTCAAAGGTTTGCCAGGATTCTTCCCCATTCTTATATACCCCAGAATCATGAACATCTAACCCTAACCAATGTCCAGTCCGATGCATATAGAAGGGCTTATATTTCTCCTCCTTAATAATTTCCTCGATATCTCCCGCCAGTAAACCCAAATCCATTAATCCTTCCACCAACACCCGCACAGCGGTATCGTGAAATAGATTATACGGCTTTCCCGGTTGCACTTGGGCGATCGCCTCTTGCTGCGCCTTCAATACTAACTCATAGATGATCCGTTGGTCTTCGCTAAATTTGCCCCCAATCGGAAAGGTGCGGGTAATATCGGCATTGTAATACTCATAAGCACAGCCCGCATCAATTAACAGCAAATCCCCAGTTTCCATCTGGCGGGTATTTTCCACATAATGCAGGATACAACTATTCACCCCCGACGCCACAATCGACGGATAGGCTGGACCCAACGCCCCCCGTTGACGAAACATATATTCGATTTCCGCCTGAATTTGGTACTCGTAACATCCCGGTTGGGCAAATTGGCGGGCGTGATTATGGGCGTCTACGGAAATCGCCACGGCTTGACGCATCATCTCCAACTCGGTGGGACTCTTCACCAAGCGCATTTTCTGGAGAAGCGGATTCGTGGACTCAATCGCCATCGGACCCGTTCCCCGCTTGGGATACGTCCGCATCAACTTTTGCCAATGGGTGAGAACGGTTTGATTAAACTCGCGATCGCGCCCTAACTGATAATAAATCCGATCGGCTTTCTCTAAGTACTGAGGTAACTTCTCATCCAGTTCCGTAATCGGATACGCCTCATCCGCGCCATACCGTTCCTTCGCCCCATCAACCCCCGTCCGATACCCTGTCCAAACTTCCTTTTCTGGATCTTTCGGTTGGACAAACAGGACAAAGCGGTGTTCAGCATGGTGCGGCGCTAACACCGCCACCGCTTCAGCTTCATTAAACCCCGTCAGATAAAAGAAATCACTATCCTGACGAAAATTATACTCCACATCATTATGCATCACCGCAACTGGGGCGCTGCGGAAGATAGCCGTCCCCTGACCAATCTGACTCATCAACTGTTCGCGGCGTTGGCGATACTCGGTTTGTGAAATCATCATTATGTTTCGCTAGCTTTTGGGTAGACAATTAACCCCAGAACTGATAGGTATGGTTAAAGTTTTATTATCCTTAATCTAGTCAATTCCGGCAATGCAAGAGAGAACCGTAGGAATGTTTAGTCACATTTGGGTGAAGAGGAAACGATAGTAGTAAAACCCACCCCTACATACAACTAACACAGTATAATTTAGGGGTTCCAGTCATGAAAACCGTTCCCTGTTCCCTATTCCCTATTCCCTCCCCTCACCACAATCCTGATTCAGCAAGCCCTACATCAATCAATGTCGGTGATTATTACTATAATGAAATCTCGCCCCCGCCCACTGGAGTTTTTCCCGTAAGGTTTTGTAGTAGGAATTGTTTTCGCGGAGAACAATAAACTTAGCATAGCAATCTGCCTTACGCACATCTACCCGTTGTCCGGGCCAAATCGGGGTTGCCATTACCCCATCCATCCACAGCTTGGTGTTGAGTTCATAATCGCCGAGGGGCCAAATGCTGACGATGGAACCCGCCGGTAAGACTAAGGGACGACTGGATAGACTTAAGGGACAAATCGGTGTCACCCCGATCGCTTCCATGCCATCATGGAGAATCGGACCGTTGGCAGATAAGGTATAGCAGGTGGAACCCGTGGGTGTGGAGACAATCAATCCATCTCCTTGATACTGATCAACCACTTCCCCGTCAATTTCCATTTCCAGAATCGAGGTAATCATGCGATCGGCTGAAGCGGGTTTGATGCACATTTCATTCAGCGCTAAATAGCGATCGCTGATCGGTTCGAGATTGGTATCTGTCGCCAAGTTATCCTGGCGGGAATCCCCTTCAAACACAAAGGCTTCAATCATCATGCGTCGCTGCACAGCATAGCGATCTTCGATAATCCGATCCCATATCCGTTCGGTATCTTTGAACGCCTCAAAGGGTTCGGTCAGAAATCCTAGATGTCCGCCAATATTGATCGCCAAAATCGGGATACCAGCGGGGGCGAGGTGTCGTGCGGCGGCTAAAGCGGCGCCATCCCCTCCCAGCACCACCGCCAGATCGATGTTGTGCATCACGGATGCCAAAAACACAGGATAGGGATTATCCTTAGCACTACTCGGTCCAATCAGGACATGACAACCGCGTTTTTCCAATTGCCGAGCGCATTTTTCCGCCCAAGCTTGACCTTGGGAGTCTCTGGCTTTGTGGGCGATAATCACTTGTTTTAGCTGCACGGTGACCTCGTTACTGACGTTTGAGAGATGTCCTCGATGGGAAAGCGATCGCACTGGTGGTTATCCATCTCAATTATCGATCCTTGTCGTCTGCTGATCAGAACCGGGGAATCGAAATAACTTTAATTAGCGTAGCGCAGCCAAAGGAGTACAGCGCGGTGGAAATAAAGCTAATTTACTATTTTTTAGGCGTCTTGCCCTGACTCCCAAATGTAAAAAATGTAACCTTAGATACTGAATATTTCCCAGAATAACGTTACGTGTACGTCCTCATCAGGCGTCTTTTATTCATTTTAAGATGGACATCAATTACCATAAAATGGCGGATGGGATTTTAAGAACAGAATGGGCATAAAACCATTCTTATTTTCACTAAAATAGTCTAGTAAATATGATTTTTAGGGGAAATAAAAGTTTTAGTCAGGGTCAACGAATTTCCCCCTTGACCAATAACTTCAAACCCAAAGCGGCGATACAATCGCAAGGCGGGATTATCGGGGGATACACTTAGAGAAACGGCAGAGTAGCACGGTTGCGCTGTTTCAACTAACTGGGTAAGGAGTTGAGAGCCAATACCATGACCGCGATAGTCCGGCAAAACAGCGATGGTTAGTTCTGGTGTTTCATCGTTGACATATCCAAATCCTTTATTGCTACTCTTAAATAGTCGTAACCACGCCGCACCCACAGGCATTTGACTGTCCTTAATCATGGCGATAAAACCGATATCATCCGGTTGTCCCCAATCTTTAACATACTTAGCCAATTCCGGCTGATAAATCACCTCTCGTGGTAAAGGTGTAGCGTCGGGTGGAACATAGAGTGCCAGATATAGCATGTCCCACAAAAAAGGTTCATCAGTTACCTCTACTGGGCGGATAACAGATCTCATCGCCAGAGTTGTTTTTTACGACTACACTAATTATCTTATTGCCAAAGACGTCTGGGATTAGGTGGCTAGAACGTTTCCGGTGTCGTCTAACATTCATTAGCCAGAGGACTCTCCAAACCGTTCTAACAATTGCTCACCCGAAAGGGTAGTCAACAGGGAAGTTAACTCCTGAGGAGGTAGCTGTAACATCGGCGCGATCGCACTCGATAATTCCTGATCCAGTTCGCCAAATCGCACTCGGAGGAAGTTTTCTACTATTTCTCGCCTTCCTTCGGATAAGGTATCTTCTTGCCAAGGCGCATTTCCAAACCAAACCAACAGTTCCTCACGAGAAAGGTTAAACAACAGACGAGTCAACTCTGGAGGGGGTAACTGTAACATTGGCGCGATCGCATCCGATAATTCCTGATCCAGTTCACCAAATCGCACTCTGAGAAAGTTTTCCGCCATCTGCCGTTGTCCTTCAAGCCTGCCTTCCTGTATACCTTCTTGTATACCTTCAAGCCGACCTTGTTGTAAGGTTTCTTCCTGCCATTTCAAATAAGCGGGTGATAAGTTCATAAGCAACTCCCTATCCTGTTCACTTAAATTTTCGCTTTCGTTGACAGTGATACGCCAGTTCGCCAGAATCTCCAGAATAGTCTGCCGAAATGGGTTCTGTTGTGATAAGGCGACCAACTCATCGATCGCCCGCCTCTGAGTTCCCCTTTTTCCCAAAACCCTTAACCAAAGTGTATCTTCAGTAACTGGGAGTTGGTTGATCGCGATCAATGCACACTTTTGGAACTCCGGCAGAAAATACACGCCTTCCCCCCAGTTTCCCGACTCATTGAGTCTCGCACTAAATCCATCCAACAACCTTGTCGAACAAGAGGGCGAGAGAATCCATAAATGGGGCCAATCCGCTTCTCGAAACGAAGTCCCTTCTCGTCTGGCTTTACGCCGCATTTCGCTACGGACAGAATTCAACTTACTCTGACAGTCGAGTACCTCCGATGGACTGGGTGCATTCCGGAAAGGTTCCAACAGACAAGCCGTTGTTGCCATCTGACCCAGTAAACCTAAGTTTTCCGGCGCTGTCGATGGCGATGGCGTTGGCACAAACCAAACATCCACTTGGCGGATTTCCGGCGATATTTCGCGACTGGTTTCCACGCTTCCCAGAGGTGCTAATAATTCCTCTAGGTATTGCTTGGCAAATTGGTCGTGAGGCTTTCGCGTCATTTGATTTTAGATTTGAGATTTTGATTAGGGTCTATTTTCGCCTAATTTTGTCCCATTTCTTGACTGCTTTCCCAACTCTCGTGTTCTGTACAACGTTGAGGAGAGAGTTAAAATAGACCTTCAAGAAGAACTAAATCTTCTCCAATGGGCTTGACAAAAGCAATTTCTCTGTGTTATTGATGTGCCTGATCAAAAGGTTCCTCCGAAGGTAAAGAGAGGGAAATCCTTACAAGCCGTGCGCCAGCAACTCGGCTTACAGCCGAAAGCAGCTAAAAAGCGATAGGCGATCGCTGTTGTGGGATAGGATTAAGAAAACGTAATCAAGCCATTTGGACAGTGCCGCCAGATTATATACTGGTTCAGCACTGTAGTTTGAGAACTCCAAGTTTTCGGAGTTTCTCAGCTTGAGCTATAAAAATGGAGAAAGCTTAAAGGTACTGGAACTATTCGGTTAGATGACGGAACTATTTGTGAAGCTGAATTACACTGGTATGAAGCACACGGCATCGGCAAAAAAGAAATAAAAATTAAATTTATATTATCGGAGTAGTTATGCAGTTTGCTAATAAAGAAAATCAATTTGTTGTTTGCATTAACAATCAAGATTACCTAGCTTCACTAGAAGTCCGGAAAATTTATCAGGTTATTCCTGATGCTGATGTGACCCAACATCAAATGATTCGAGTGATTGACGAATCAGGGGAAGATTATCTTTATCCAAGTAGTTATTTTGTGCCGATCCAGTTACCTAAAGCGGCTGAGTCAGCTTTTTCTATAGCCAGTTAAACCTGGCGATTAATTGCTTTATGATCGAACGCAGGCTCTTGATGTCAGCAAGTATACCTAATTAAACGTCAAAACTGGGGAGATTAAATAACATGGTTATGCAAGCTGAAGACAAAAATATTTATACACCTGAAGAATACCTAGATTTTGAAATAAACTCAGAAAACCGACACGAATACATTAGTGGTGAAATTGCCCTGATGACTGGCGGAACTCCTAATCATAATCAAATTGCTGGCAACTTTTACGCGGCACTGAATTTTGCCCTCAAGCGTCAACCTTATCGAGTATTTGTCACCGATCAACGACTCTGGATTCCTCGAAAACGCATCTACACCTATCCTGATGTCATGGTCGTTCAGGGTGAATTGCAATTTCAAGAAGGATGGCGAGACACGATTACTAATCCCTTAATTATTGCTGAAGTGTTGTCAGAATCCACCCGAAGCTATGACAAAGATGCAAAATTTGCCGCCTATCGCACGATTCCCAGCTTTCAAGAATATCTCTTAATTGACCAATACACGATGCACATTGAACACTATTTCAAAACTGAACGAAAACGCTGGATATTTTATGAGTATGATGATGCTGATGAAATCGTTTCTCTCAACTCTTTCTCATTCCAAATAACATTGGCAGATATTTATGACAAAGTTGAATTTGACTCAGCCTCAGAAAGCAACGGTTAAGGCATCCCTTTATGTAACTACAGTGAACGGTGATGTAGAGACTCCTCATGCTACGTCTCTACACGGTAATAGGATGTCCGCCAAATCACTCATAATAAATAAAGGATGAAACCCTAGACATCAGATTTATGACCACTAATCCCGATAATCAACCCACGACTACCGAACAAACACCGCCGACTCCCTTGCGCTGCTTGACTTCAGCCTTAATATCCGGTTCTCTGGCGATCGCAGGATACTGGCTGACAACCTCTATTGCACAATCCTTGGCGAATAAGCCTCTACCCTCTGGGAATGTGACGGCGATGAATATTGCGATCGCGGTTCGTACTTTAGTCGTTGGTATCAGTACCCTCGCCACGGCTGTCTTTAGTCTTGTGGCTGTTGGCTTGGTGGCTTTAGCCATCCAATTGACGGTGCAACGCTTCACCCAAGGGACAAAATGATTGCTTACAGATCAACTCCTGTCTAGAGGTTGACAAATTCAAAAAAATATGTATTGTAGAGACGTTGCATGCAACGTCTCTACAGATGTGATGATGATACCGCTAATTTTCCGGTAACAGCCCCTTTTGCGCCAACCACTCCCGATTATAAAGCCGCGATTGATAACGCGAACCGCTATCACAAAGCACCGTCACAATTGTATGTCCGGGTCCCATTTCTTTGGCTAAGGCGACGGCTGCACCAACATTAATTCCCACAGAACCGCCCATGAATAAACCATCTTTTTCCAACAGTTGGTAAATCACCCGCACGGCTTCTTTGTCATCAATTTGAATCGCATCGTCAATGGGAACCCCTTGCATATTGGCGGTAATTCGGCTGTTACCAATCCCTTCAGTAATAGAATTCCCCTCTGTGTTAATTTCGCCCGTCTTCACGTAACTGTACAACCCACTCCCCATCGGGTCAGCCACAATGGATTTAACCTGGGGATTCTTTTCTTTTAGGAACATGGAAACCCCAGCGAATGTTCCCCCTGTCCCTGTCGCCGCCACCCAAGCATCCACTTTACCATCGGTTTGTTGCCAAATTTCGGGTCCCGTGGTTTCATAATGGGCTTGCCGATTGGCTAAATTATCAAACTGATTTGCCCAAATCGCATTCTCCATCTCTTCGGCGGTTCGTCCCGATAGCTTAACGTAATTATTGGGGTTTTTATACGGTACAGCCGGAACCGGACGCACTTCGGCACCTAGCGTCCTTAATGCATCCATTTTCTCTTGGGATTGAGTTTCGGGAATGATAATTAGGCACTTATATCCCTTAGCATTACAAATATGCGCTAAACCAATACCCGTATTACCAGCCGTTCCCTCAACAACCGTACCACCGGGCTTGAGTAACCCTTTGTCTTCAGCATCTTGAATAATATAGAGGGCGGCGCGGTCTTTGACAGAACCGCCAGGATTAAGAAACTCAGCTTTTCCCAGGATTTCACAGCCTGTTTCTTCGCTGAAGCTATTTAATCGAATTAGAGGGGTATTCCCTACTGTGCCGACAAAACCTTCTTTAATATCCATTTGCTTTACAAGGTTGCTGCTTTATTGTCCTTTTTCTGTACCTCCCCTGTTCCCTGAGAAGGGCGGGTTTAGTCAAGTTATGAGTTTGTGCCAAAATGTTATCGGTAAAACCCGCCCCTACAGCCCTGTTTCCAGACGCTTCTGTCATCACGTCTGGAACATTTCTCCCCCATCTCCCAGACGTGCCATGGCACGTCTCTACTTGTTGGGTTGCGGAGTCATCCGCAGGTAAGGCTTGACTTCAGTGTAACCTTTGGGAAATTTTTCTTTTAAAACCTCAGGGTCTTTCAGAGAGGGGACAATTACACAGTCATCTCCTTCTTTCCAATTCACGGGAGTGGCGACCTGATGGTGATCCGTAAGCTGTAGGGAGTCAATCACCCGCAAGATTTCATCAAAGTTGCGACCAGTGCTGGGAGGATAGGTGATGGTCAGGCGCAGTTTTTTCTGGGGGTCAATGACGAAAACGGTACGT
>CAZNNK010000187.1:2597-9300 GCA_964574085.1 uncultured Coleofasciculus sp. | reverse complement strand
ATGCTATCTCGACTCATCGCTTCTATTGATAAACTTGGACTATTTTTAGGTAGTTGCGATACCCATTCCCGAAAATATCTCGCCCGTTCCGTTGGTGTTGCTTTTTGCCAGATAGGAGTTGATACGCTGACTCGCCCAAGCTGATAGTTAATGAAAGCAGCGACGACTTCTAGTTGCTCCTCACTCAGCTTGTCTATTTCATTTTTCAGGGTTTCTCGCCGTGTAACCATTGCTTTATTGAGTTCTTAGATAATTAACTGCTTCCACTATTTTCACCTGAGTTACCCGATTGATTTCCTTCGGAGGATTTGGGAGCGCTTGTGGCACTTGGAGTATTCGGAGATTGCCGACTTTGGGGAGGTTGAGGACGAAGCTTCGATGCTCCATTCACACTATCATTTCCTCTGTGATAAGCAGGATAGTTTTTCATCCGATTTGAATAGTCTTGATTCATAGTTATCTCTGGTTTATGCAAGCTATGTATTGCGGAATCAATTCCAATTATCAGGGTAAACAAGACAGCAAAAATAAAACTGAAGGCAGACACTTTATCTAATATACCTAAAATTTTATCTTGATCTTCAGATTGACTGAGTATCTGCTCAATATGAATTGCGTTTCTGTCAAAAATCAAAATAATGGTGATTGCTGTAATCAAAAATAAAAAAATAGCAATCCCAAAAAGGACAGCTTGTCGGATGGTTGAGACACCACCTATCTTGAGCAAAGTGACCAGTAATCCGATAGCCGTGACCGACAAGCTTAATAGCTGTTTATCCCGCTCAAGTTTTGTCGTAAACCAAGCGCTGAGCGCAGCGCTGTAGTAGGCTTTGTCTTTTGCATCGTATTCTTCCTTGTCTGAAGTATTTATCACGGCAGAAATCAGACACTGTTTTAGACTCTAAGGATTTAATAGTAGCATAAGGTGGGTTAGAGCCGTCACTACAACTGAGATATAATTTTATCATAATCTGCGTGTGAACCAATCCAAAACCAAACAATATCGTTCTCGTTATACACACCAACAGCACGATAGCTCTTGCTAACACGAGCCGAGTAGATAGGAAGTTTTGGATGTACTTGTTTGAAGCGGAGACTGGAATGCCAAGGGTCTTGCTTAAATTGTCTATAAGCCGTGCGAGCTTGTTCCTGAACTTGCTTTGGCAAGTCAGCAAACGCTTTGCGAAATTGAGCTGTCGTTCGTGATTTCACAATGTTTCTGGATCTAACTCCTGAGTTTTGCCTGCACGATCCTCAGCTAACGCTGCTTCTGCAAGTTGGGCAAGTGCATGTTGAGACTGGTAAAATGTTTGATCCCAGCGAGTTTCATCTTCGAGTTCTTCCAGAATGAGTGCAGCGATCGCATCTTGGTCAGTCTCAGGGAGTGTTTTTACCTTTTCTATCGCTTGCTCAAGCAACTTAGTCATAGTCACTACAGAAAAAAACTTTACCAATTATGGTAACGCAATTGGGCTGTGATCTACGGTATTGGGCAGCAGCTCACTCGTGTAGTATCGGGGAATGCTAGTCTTCGGCAACGCTCATGCCTTGCTGACGCTTATTTCTGGCAATCCTGTTAAGTAGTCGGACATAAATAAACGGCTCTGTGTTAAGAAATGTAAAAGCCAGCCAAATTGTTATGTCACAAGCATGGAAGCAAGATTTACAAAACTTTATACATATCCCAAAACTTTTGTTCGACTACTTACCTGTGAAGAAGGAAACGTCATGAAAGAAGCGGCTAAACTATGGGCTTTTGCCCGGAATAATTCCTACGTAGCCTACAATGCAGACTTAATCCTAGCTGCTTAAGCTGTCATTATTAAGAGCATCGGAATAGACGTAATTATTGCCACAACGGATACCGAAGACTTTAACCGATTACTCAAACAGCATCACATTGAAGCTAGACGCTGGAGAGATATTAAACCTTGGCTAAACAGTTGATATAATGTCCAGACCCATCACCCCTAATAAAAATGTACGGGCTTGGTTACCAAGCCCCTACTCACTCTCACCGTAATTATGGGTATTCAACCGGACATGATATGAAAACTTGAATCTCTACCTAAAGATAGAGGTAGATTTGAATCATTAGCCTTGTATTTGTAGGAGCGCAAGGCTTGCGCCCAAAACGCTGGCATGAAACTGTAAAACTTCTTTACAAACTGCCGGAGATTACAAAAATTGACTTAAGTCAAAGCGTTATCTGCCAAAAATTTCCTAGAGTAGGGATAGAGAGACTGAATATAGGAAAAAGTAACTTATGTTTTGCGAACAGTGCGAACAAACTGCCAGTGGTAATGGCTGTCATCAATGGGGCGCATGTGGTAAAAGTCCTCAACTCAACGCCGTTCAAGATTTATTAGTCTACTGCTTGCGCGGACTTGCGCCAGTGGTGATTAAAGCCCGTCAGTTAGGCATTTCTACTCACGACGAAGATGTCTTCACCTGCGAATCGTTATTCGCCACGATGACGAATGTCAATTTTGACCGAAAACGCTTTACCAAGTACGTTCGTGAGTGTATCGAGAAGCGAGATAATTTAAAAGCTAAAGTCAAAGAAGCTAGTCCCGAACCCGTCAAATGGACAAGAGTGTCTGGGTATCATCCTGACTTTAATGAGAGTTTAGTCGAACAGGGTCAAGATTTAGCATTGGGCTTCATTAGTGAATCGGCGCGTGATGTTGACATTTTCTCCCTGAAACTCACGGTTCTCTATGGAATTAAGGGCGCGGCTTCCTACACCTTTCATGCTCAAGAATTGGGACAGGAAGATGAGCAGGTGTATCACTTCATTCAAGAAGCCTTAGATGCCCTGAATCATCAAGATTTAACCTTGGATGATTGGGTGAATTTAGCTTTAAAGGTGGGAGAAATGAACCTGCGGGCGATGGAATTATTGGATGCGGGACATACCAATACTTATGGACATCCCACGCCAACCCCTGTTCCCCTCAATCCCCGAAAAGGCAAAGCTCTCCTTGTGTCTGGACATGATATCAGACAACTGGAAGCCATCCTGAAACAGACGGCGGATACAGGGATTACCGTTTATACCCACGGTGAACTTTTACCCGCTCACGGTTATCCTTTACTCAAACAGAATTATCCCCATCTGTACGGGCATTATGGTACAGCTTGGCAGAATCAAACCAAAGAGTTTGGTAAGTTTCCGGGGGCGATTATTGTCACCACCAATTGTTTGATGCCGCCCCATGAAACCTATGATGAGAAACTGTTTACCATTGGTCCTGTAGGCTTTTCCGGCATCAACTATATTCCGGCGGAGGAGGGTAACATTCCCGACTTTAGCCCAGCGATTCAAAAATCCTTAGATATGCCTGGATTTGTGGAAGATCAACCCCCGCGTCAGGTGATGGCAGGATTTGCCCGGAATGCGGTGTTAAATGTGGCGGATCAAGTGATTGATGGGGTTAAGCAAGGCAAGATTCGTCACTTCTTCCTAGTTGGTGGTTGTGATGGCGCGAAACCAGAGCGCAATTACTATACTGAATTTGTGGAAAAAGTGCCGGAAGATTGTATCGTTCTCACCCTAGCTTGTGGTAAGTTCCGTTTCTTTGATCAACAGTTGGGAGAAATTGGTTCTCTACCTCGGTTGATGGATGTGGGACAATGTAATGATGCCTATTCCGCGATTCAAATTGCCTTGGGTTTAGCGAAGGCGTTTGATATGGATGTGAATCAATTGCCTCTATCGATGATTCTGTCGTGGTATGAACAGAAGGCGGTTGCTGTGTTGTTGACGCTGCTGTATCTGGGAATTAAGGATATTCGTTTGGGTCCCACGTTACCTGCGTTTATTTCTCCGAATGTTTTCAAATTGTTATCGGAGAAGTATCAGTTGAAGGCGATTACGACACCAGATGAGGATTTAGCGGCTTGTTTGGGTTGAGTTAGTTAGGTAAGGGGGTGTGACTTTTGTCGCATCCCTTTCGTTTGGATGTTAGGTTTTATAGGGTTAATTCAAAGGTAGGAGTATGGGCAATCATACTTGGTATCAAAGCTCTATTACGCCTGCAATTAACTTCCAACACGGTACTTCCCCTTCCCAATCAGGAGGTGCCCAAGGTATGCTAAGACTCACAGTTACCAAACAGTTGTTTTTAGGTTGATACCCTGCATTCAGTTTCTCAACAAAAATGGGGTCAGTTATTTTTGCATCTTTCAAATATTGACCATTAGCAGTTTGAAGAGTACCTCGCCAATTATTATTTCCCCTATTTTGAGCAGAAAAACTGACAGCGCGAACTAACTGAAGAGTACGACGTTTGTGAAAGGGAAGAGCCTGTAAATCAGAAGGGTTAACGTATTTTATTGAATTATGAAGTATCTTTTGGAAGTTTCCACAATACCTAAATAAATTAGTTGGTTGTACTCTATCTACACATTTCCAGTCACCATCTAAAACTGATAGGTTCTCACATTCAAACCCAAAATCATTGCCAGTATCAGAAAGTGGAATTTCTAGAACATCCAGTAGTTCTGGTTCTCTACCTTCAATAAGTCGAATATATTTTGGAATCCGACCATCTTCAGGATATTGATTATCGCAAACAGGACGAACCCATTTACCAGTGTTGAGATCAATTCCAGCAATGCAACGTTCATCTAGTTTCCATGAATTGGCAAGGCAAATAAATTTTTTCATAGATGGCATATACTAACGTTGCCCCACTTTCCGTTGAGATACTCAGCAACTAACCGACGGTGACATCGATGAGGCTTGGCTTCACTACAGAGCAAACAAGCACCATCCATCAGATCCGGAGAGACTTTTTTTTCAATTTGACGATCAGCTAAAAGCTTCAAGAACTTTTGTTCGTATGTTTCCCAATCTCCTTTCTTCTTCTTATACTCATCCAAAATATCTTTGGTTGGTGCTAAATCTAGAAGATGAACATAGTCTATATTGGAAATCGTCTTTAAAAAATACTCCAAATCTTTCTTTTTCGTAAATCCTGCTAGCTGGGAAACATTATTTAGACGAGTATCTATAACCGTATTAATGCCTGCTTGTTTAAGCGTATCAAAGAATTTTTGAGCACTCTTTTGAGTAAACCCCATTGTGAAAAGATTGATTTGATCGCTCATGGTCATCATTCCTTTTCTCTACGTAAGCAATTTCATCACCTTGAAGTTTATAGACTTTTTCCAAACATTCCTCTCTTGATGGCAATTTACTCAATTCGTTGTCAAATAGAGAAAGTTGAATTGGTTGCCCCTTAACTATAAAACCATGCTTCTTTAGCATTCTATCTTCTAGGTCAAAATGAGACTCTAGATCACCATCCTTCAAAATGTGATTAATCTGCAAATTCGAGTGCCGTAAATGTTGACAAACTAAAATTGCTCTGTGACAGGTTAAAGGATCTTTTTCTGCACACATTAAGGCAATTCGGTGTTTCTCTAATTTTTTTAAAACTTTTTGAATTCCCTTTTGGAATGTCTCAGTTGCAGCAATCTTCTCGTAAACAGCTTTTCCCATAACATAGCAGTGTGGGTTGTTGGGTCTTGCACCTAGTTCTTGTCCCAAAAACAGATAGTCAATTTTTTCCGTTGATAAAGCTTCTTGCAACTCTTTGCGTTTGAAGTGTGACAAAAAGCGGCTGTATGGATGTGAACGCACATCAACCAGAGCAGTGACACCATGTTGCTGTAGTAAAGAGATAAAACCTTCTATTGTGTGGTTAGAGTGACCAATAGTGAACAACTCCATCAATACTTGCTCCTCAGAAGGTTAGTCTGTCAATTGTATCTTACCTAGATCTCTTATAGTATGACAAGCAAACTGGAAATAAAATCCCGATTTTTGCAGATACCATCAAACCTCTTGTCTCGACAGGTGCTAAATTTTCGGTAAGTGTTACAAATGTTACATCGGGAGCCTGTCAGGTTTGTATATAGCGTTCAAGCTAACCCGTGCGAGTTGGGTTACTCTACCCTTCGGGTTCTCCTACGGAGTACGAGAAGGCTTCGCCTACGTACCTCAACCCAACCTACTTGTTCATTAGTCGTTGTTTTACCTCATTCCATGTATTCGTCTGTGCAGTCTCGTGCGAGGAAAGGCGATCGCGTACAATTTCAAGATGCCATTCACCGAACAGGTATCTGCTCAGGTACAGCAATTATTAGATCCCAAAGTTGCTGAACGTAATCAATTTGCTGTTCCTTGCTTAACTGCTCGAACCCAGGTGGAATAGCTAAAGGCTGAGAGATAGACATAGGTGACACGAACTAAGGGCTAGTCACCACCATAATAGCTTGGCAGACTGTCTACGGTGCGATTGGGCAACTCCAGCATCTGAGACGCGATCGCAAGGGGGCTACAGATAAAGTAGAGGTTAGGTTTCCTGTCGTTTTCCCAACCTACGACGATCAGCGATCGCACTGGCTTGTGTCCGGTATACCAACTGGTTAGGCTCAGTGCTTGTCGCCATTGCTTTCAATGTAGCGACGTAGAACAGTATTAATCAGTGTCGCATCTTGCTCTTCTTCTGGCAATTTCTCAAGCTGTGCAATAACGCGATGCAGTAATTCAGTCATCTTTCCTAACTGTAAATAGTCCTCTACAAAGCATCATAGCAGTACGCTGTAAACGTCTGGTTGAAAAGCTAACGACTGTGGCGCGATCGCAAGGGGGCTACAGATAAAGTAGAGGTTAGGTTTCCTGTCGTTTTCC
>CAZNNK010000187.1:0-2497 GCA_964574085.1 uncultured Coleofasciculus sp. | reverse complement strand
GTGCTTGTCGCCATTGCTTTCAATGTAGCGACGTAGAACAGTATTAATCAGTGTCTTGTATTCTGTATCTTGGGCTTTGAACCAAGCTATTACATCTGGGTCGATCTGAATCAGATGGCGTGCTTTATCTGCTGGAATTCGCCGTATCGCGCCCTCAAAGAATTCATCGGTCAACGGTGGGATGTCAGAATAATCAATATCTTCATCAGACATTGATTCGAGTGTTTCCCAATTAGTACGTGAGGTATTGTTCAAATCGTTTTCGCTCATATCGAGAGAGCCTTTCGTGCAATGTCAAGATGCTATTTATGAACAAGCATCCGATAACTTTTTATAAATCTCATTGTATACTGAATTGATTTTTTTTCTTTGTTTAAAGACATTAATATGTTTTCATTAAAATCTATAATAGAGATATTATCACCTTCTACTTGCAGGAGTTTAGATATAAGTTCATTTTCCCTAGATTCATCTAAAATTGTAGCTTCTTCATCAAGTTATTTTTCATAATCAGCGTCATCTTCTTTTGTTATTAATATTGTCAAAATCTCTAATGCTTCACTTGATAGGTCTTCAAGTATATATCCAATATTATTACCCTTCAAAATTATTTGTTGAGTTTCTTTGCACAACACAATATTGCTTATATCTGGCGTTGAATATTGTAAAAATATGATTGAAAAAATTTCATAAAACACGTCCACTTTCTGGATTTCAACTTTGTATGCAGAGTCAATTTTACCTAAATTAATTACACCTGTCGTGATTAAATTGTCAATTAACCTATCAAACTCAGTGTTTCTATGAACCGTAAAAGGAAAGCGTTGTTTGGCATTCATAATTTAACTTCTTCACCAAATTGAGTATTCTCAAATTCTTTTGTACTGTACGCTAACTCTAATAATTTTCCCCGTTCTAGCTCTACTAATTGAAAAGTATATTGACTTATCTCATTTTTTTCATTCTGACTTAACTCACCAAAATAAGGTGTATCTTTTAATTGAAATGTATAGTAAGTGTTACCATTGACACTGGTTTTTTTGCCAACTTCTACATAGCCAAAATTATCCAGTAAATTTATTGCTTCTTCTATATCATCTGAATAAAGTCCGTAGTAATAACTTTTATAAGTTGCTGTACTAAAATGTTTATTTCCTTTTCTGGATTGTATTATATCTAGCAAATAAACTAGTTTGACGAGTTTCGTTTTTGAATAGGCAGCTACATTGAGCATCTTGCTCGCTACATTGAGCATCTTGCTCGCTACATTGAGCATCTTGCTCACTACATTGAGCATCTTGCTCGCTTCTCATACCCAATTTAAATGCATAAAAGCTTACTCGGATAACCAGCCAAACACAGACGCCACACTTAGATTTAGATCATTAGCAAAGGCGGGAACGGGAAGTATTTGATCAGCTTGATCAAACACCTCTAGTTTCTGTTGGGGAAGATAAACAAACACCGTTTGCTCATCTGGGTCAATTAACCAACCCATTTGAGTTCCATGATTGAGACAATGTAATATATTTTTAGTTACTTTAGTCTGACTTTGGTCAGGTGACAGAATCTCGATTGTCCAGTCAGGAGCAATAGGAAAGGTATTGGCAATTTCACCATTCGCGTCACGGGGAATTCTTTCCCAAGTAATTACAGATACATCAGGAACGATTGAGCGTCCACCAAATGTGCAACGTAGCTCTGAAAATGATCGTGCAACCCGTCTAGGTTTAAGAATTACATTGACAGTTGTAGAAAACTCCGTTTGAATTGTACTGTGCTTACCCTGTGGCATTGGCTTCTGAATGATTTGCCCATTAATATATTCACTGGCGGGTTTAGTTTCTGGTCGTTTCAGGAATTCTTCCAGAGTTATGGATCTAGATGAAGTCTGTACCATGGGGACTTCCTGGCGAAAGAAAGTGAGTTATATCTACCTGAATTGTACGCGATCGCGAGTGTTTATGGTGCAGACAGCGTAACAATGCATCTAGCTTAAGGAGCCAGATATTCTGTCTAACCTCAAGGATGCGATCGCACTCATTTTCTAATGTAACCTGATGTTATATAGTGGCGGTGCAGACTCAAGACTTCGACTAGCGTCAGGTAACGTATCATGTCATGCTAAACGTCGATACAGTTGAGCATTTTTCTTCAATAGATAACTGGACGCTTGAACAAATTCGCTCTTGGGATAATTGAGCCAGTCTTCAATGCTTATACGCAGTAAATATTCAACCGATATTCCACTTTCCTGCGCTAGCTTTTGCAAATTATGTAGTTTATCGTCTGGAATTTAAACAGTAATATAAGTCACAGCTAATCCTTTCTATAGGTAAACAAATTATAGCACTTGTAGCCATCTAGTAAAAAATGTCTTGTTTGTTTTTAAGTATAAACATTCTGGCGTCAACCCAACCTACAGCTTAAGTGTTTGTGGTAAGCGATCGCGAGTGCTTATCGTGAAGACAGCGTAACGACGAGCGTGCTATTAATT
>CAZNNK010000186.1:0-9305 GCA_964574085.1 uncultured Coleofasciculus sp. | reverse complement strand
GATTTTCCCCCAAGACTATTAAGAAAATCTTAAATATACATGGGTACGATTTGAGGGGGCTAAATTGCTAAAATGCTTATGCAGTAGGAGTTCAGTCCCCTGTAGTACATCTGGACGGGGGGAACTTCAGTTTAACTATTCTTAATCTCAAGTAATACTTGACAAAACAATCTAAATGTGAAAATACAAAAATATATTGATTTCAGCCCTGCCTATTGAGATTGCATCAACGGTTTACCAAAGGCGGGATGATAGTAAGCTGTCCAGGTTTGATTGTGAGAGTTGGTGATAATAGTTTGAGTGGGAGCTTGGAAGAAAGGACTCGACTTCCTAAAATCCACTGCCATTTTTGACTGGTCGATCCCTTGGTTAAGGGTTTTCCGGAACTCTTGAATGGATTGGGATGTTTTAATTCCCCACTTTTCCCGAACACTGGGTTCTAGCTTTTTGAGCAATGTGATAATATTCTGCTGGGTAATCGTGGCATCGTTAAACGGAACAATTCCTAAGTAAGCAATAATCAACAGTTCTGAATTACTGGCACTAAAGGTCAAAGAGGTTTTCCGCACGCCCACGTTCACATTGGGGGCTGTATTGAGAACGGGGAACGTCTGCGCCAGTTGATGATAAACCTGGACTAAGGCTAAATTCGCGGCTATATCTAAAGGGGCATCAATAATAATGGTGACAGTGGGTAAGGTTTCGTTAAAAAACTTGTGTGATACTTCTTCCGTTGAAAGGTTAACCACCCGAGAACGATCGCCCTCTGGACTCAAATCAACCCACTCGCAGACAATCCCTTGGGTTTTGAGACCGACACGAGACACCCCATGCAATTTTGCCCCCGTGAGCGTAGCCCCGGTTAAATCCGCCCCAATCCAATCGGCATGAATTAATCGCGCTTGGGTTAAATCCGCATACACTAAACTGGTATTGAGCAAATTGGCATGAGTCAAATCCGCCCCGGTTAAATTCGCACCACTTAATTTAGCCTCACTCAAATTTGCCCAACTGAGATTCGCACCACTCAAGTCAGTCCAGCGCAAGTTAGCACCACTGAGATCCGCACCCGCTAAATTGGCACAACTGAGATTGGCTTGCTTAAATTCAGCCTGTCGAAAATTGCTATTACTCAGATCACTACGGCTCAAATCGGCGGCGTTTAAATTGGCACCTTCGAGTATGGCTCCGGTGGCAAATGCCCCGCGTAGGTTGGCTTCGCTGAGATTCGCCCGGTGTAGTTTGGCGTCTCTAAGGGCGGCTTCTCGCAGATCCGCCCCACTGAGGTTGGCTTCTGTCAGGGTAGCACCACTTAACTTGGCACGAATCAGTTCCGCCCGAATCATCGCCGCCTGCGTCAGTTGCGCTCCTCCCAAGTCGGCTCGAATCAAATTGGCAACGTTGAGATTGGCTTTGGTTAAGTTGGCTTTGGTAAGATTGGCTCCACTGAGTCGGGCTACATTGAGTCGCGCCCGACTTAAATTGGTTCCAATTAAATAAGCACCACTGAGGTTGGCTACACTTAAGTTGGCTTCACTTAAATCAGCACCACTGAGATTAATCCCACTCAGGTTGGCTTCGGCAAGGTTTGCCCCGCAAAAGTTTTTCACGCCAGCCGCATATTTTTTGAGAATTTCCGTCACATTCATTAATGCTATCCTGATTGAACTGCGAGAGGATACGTTTTTAAGGAAAGCGCTACCGAGCGGTGTTGTTATCGGAGCAAGTTTCCCAGTAGAGTGGCAAGGTAGAGTAGAGTGGGATCAATTAACGTTATTCTCCCTGATCTTGCTTATCCTCTCCCACTGGTCAAGGGTAGCGCTAGAGTCATAGAAATGAGGGTTGGGAAGGGTGCTAAGACTCTCCCACTTCAGCTTTGCCTAAAACTGAATTTAAAGGATTTGATTAGCTTAACGTGGATAGCATGGGATCATGAAGATTGGGATTGTTGGACTGGGATTGATTGGGGGTTCCCTGGGACTGGACTTGAGGAAATTAGGTTATTCTGTCTTGGGAGTGTCTCGCCAAGACCATACCTGCAACAGAGCTATTGAACTCGGTGTCGTGGATGACGCGAGTGTGAACATGAACCTATTGGCAGCGTCTGATATTGTGTTTATTTGTACGCCAATTTCAGCGATCGCGCCAACGCTTCAGGCGTTAATTCCCCATTTATCTCCTGAAACTATTATCACGGATGTGGGTTCGGTGAAAACGGCGGTGGTGGAAGCGGTAACCCCTCTGTGGCATAATTTTGTCGGTGGACATCCGATGGCGGGTCGAGAATCGAATGGGATTGAGGCGGCGGTATCGGGGTTATTTACCGATTGTCCTTATGTGTTAACGCCTGTGGATGCGACGCCAGCCGCCGCTGTGAAGCAGGTTGAGCAGGTGGTGCGATCGCTCACCAATCGGGTTTATTTCTGTCGTCCTCAAGATCATGATCGCGCCGTGGCTTGGATTTCTCACCTGCCAGTTATGGTGAGTGCTAGTTTAATTAATGCCTGTATCGATGAAACTGACCCGATTGTCCTGGAGTTAGTGCAGCAGTTAGCCAGTTCCGGGTTTCGAGATACCAGTCGCGTGGGTGGCGGAAATCCAGAGTTAGGGGTGATGATGGCGCGTTATAATCGGGACTTTTTATTGCGATCGCTCTTATCTTATCGTCACCATCTCGATGAATTGATTGAACGAGTGGCACAAAGCGACTGGCAAGGCTTAGAACAGCACCTGCAAGACACTCAATCCGCGCGATCGCAATTTTTCTCACCCTCTGTTGATCACAGTTAAGACATTTCTACCAATTCAGGGCGATCAGGATAACTGTTGTTATCACCCATAATCATCTTATGTCTTACAGCAACTTTACTTTAACTAAAGCCAAACAAGAGTTCGGCTTAACTACGTTAGAAAAACGCGATATTTTCGCCGATAGTCCTGAATTAGCCACCAGTACATTACTGGCAGAAATTATCAACTATAACCTACCGATCGCATTAGCTAGTAATAGTGAAAAAGCGCGTTCAGAACTGATTATAGCACCCATATTAGTTGATTTACGCCGCCAATTAAATGAGCAAATAAATTTATTCTCTGGAGTCGATTTTACTGTAGATAAAGACAAAGGATTAAATGGGGTCTGTGATTTTATTATTACGAAATCCCCAGAAATCCTGATCGTAACAGCACCCGTAATTACAATTATAGAAGCCAAAAAAGAGAATATTAATGCCGAACTGGGACAGTGTGCGGCGGCAATGGTTGCGTCCCAAATTTTCAATCAGCGATCGGCAACTGAAATTAAAACAATTTACGGTGCGGTGACGACGGGTAGTATTTGGCAATTTCTTAAATTAGAAGGGCAAACCTTGTCCATTGATTTAAGCGAATATTATCTCAAAGATGTGGATAAAATTCTCGGTATTTTAGCAAGCGGCATTCTGAAGGAAAATGAAGTATGAGTAAGGTTTGTGGTACAACGCTGGAACCCTTAGCCACTCAACCCTTGGTTCATTGTTCATCGCCCATCGTTGATAGCAATGAACAATGAACGATCAACGTGAAATTCTCCGTACTCCAGTCGGGAGATGAGCTTAACGTTAGGAAATTGCCACTAATTTAGCGTGATCCGGATAACTGTTGTTATCATCCAAGACGTTAGGCACTTTGTTTTTGATCAGTCCTTGACTCCAAAAACAAAAAGGATTTGGATTTGATTTGAGCGTCGCCGTACAACTTGCCAAACTTTCATCCGAACCCGTCAGACAGATCAATGGCAAGCTCAATCCAGTTAGCTCAAAGTTGGGAATTGTTATATCGGTGTCAATGCTGAATCTCGTATTGCTGTTGTCAGTAACCGCATAAAACTCCCGGGTTAACTGTAATTGGAAAAGAAATTCCAGATTGGCTAATGACAACACACCCTTTTCATATAAACATTCTCCCAAAGGTTGTGAGGGATCATAAATGCATTGGATTAACCGCTCCAAAGTCGGCGGGAGCAAAAATTTCATCTGAATGATTAGAGAGTAGAGTCCCCAGCCATCTTGGCGATCACTAGCGGCGACAATACTACCTTGTTGTGTCCAAAAGTAGTGCTGTCCCTGTCGCGACTGAACCGTTAGTAAGCCAGTTCTATCCCCGTGATCAATAAGCTGGAAAACTTCGACAAGAGAGAAATCTGAAAACTCACCTATTATACACATATTGTCTACCTTGATTCCAGGTATTTACAAAACGTATCAAAACCGATTTAATCCACGGCTTTCACTTTACGTTTTATTTGGGATCTCAATCTAAGGATTTTTGCTTTATTTTATAGGTATAGTCTAGATTTGTATAGCACGAAAGTATACCGGAAAACATTTAGCGTACTGCCGGGGATAACGGTAAATGTAGCGTTGCTTAAATCTCAATTCCGCTAGATATGGAGGATCACGTTTCTAGGACATCGGTCAAGAAACCGGGTTTCTTTGGGTGAAAGGTTGATAAGTAGGTGGACACCATTAAAGTTAACGGTTGAGATTAGGCAACAGGCAACAGGCAACAGGCAACAGTAAGGGTTTGAGGGCAATTCACTTGCACTTAATACAGTACCGTTTTCTTTTGTCCGACTACTTATGGCGTTGTCATCCTCATGAGAAACCCGATTTCTAGGAATACTTGACCAACGCTCTAGGTCAATCTTGATACTGATTTGATCAAGGCGATCGCCTCCATTGTATCCGAATCAACCAGGTCAATCCAGCCACAAGTATAAAGACAAGCAGACTAAAGAGAACGGGGATTTTACAGATTACGGCGGTTTTAGAAAAAATCGGCTGACAATTTTTATCGGCTGGAGCAAAAGACGCTCCAGCTACGCCAGCACCGACGATAGCGACGAATTCTTGAAAGCTGCGATCGCGTTCGGCTTTGGCGAGTTCAATGCGACTTCGCACGGCGTTGATGTCGTCTTCGAGAAGCTGAAAGCCAAGCTGAATATTTTCTGAGTCTTTATCAATTTGCACCATATATTTTTGGGCAACTAAATCACTAAATTTATCCAGAAAATCTAACTGGCTATCGGCATCAAGTCTTTGTCGAATCATCTCTAGGCGAGTTTGATAATTCGTGAGATTGATATCGATGATTTGTTTTTGAAATGCTAGCCCTAACAAGTCGTTTTTGTATTGTTTAATGTCTTGTTGAATACTGTCAAGATTTTTTTTATAGTCCATGAATTGATAACCGATTGATTGGGGATTAGGAATCGGGAGCGTTTGGCGATCGCGTTCAATTTGCTTGTAATAATCAAAAATATTCTTTTTAATCAAACGGCTTTGAGCATAAGCCCAATTAATTTTAGTATAGTAGCAAAATAAGCCCATCCAATCTGGGTAAAACTCTGCCGCTTTTGGGGCGCTTTCGGAATTGGGATAAATGGCAATCAGGATGGGACTGTTTTCTAAATGTAGATGGTGACTAGAATCAGCTAAATTGTTGAGAGAATAGTGCGATTGCCAGAGATAGAAAATTGTGCCGCCCAAGAATGTGCCTTTTCCGTGGAAATCTCGCTGCCAATTGCCATCTTTACAGAACGCTCGATAACAATCTTGAGCAACGATTTCGGGATTTTGAGGGGAATGTTTTGGCAACCAACCCGAAAGCATGCAAGCTTGTCCTAGGGTTATGGGCTGTTGATTTAATCGGGACTCAATTTCAGATCGTAACCAGCCAAAGCATTCAACAGGTTGAGGTTCAGTTTGGTTGTTGACGGAACAGTCAATTTGCAAGCCGTAGACATCATTAAGGCGGACAGGGAAATAATAACCCTCTACCTTATCGGTTTTAAAGTCTTCTGTTTTTTGGGGAAGAAGTTCTAGATATTCTGATTCCCGATTTGAGTCCATAATTGCCACATTATTTGGCAATTTTTTGAGGAAAATCTCTTGATTTTTTCGAGTCGCTTCATCCGTCGTATTCAGCGCCTCTTTTAAATCATACGAAAATAGATCTAGAGTTGGATAAACAAGTTCCCTCATAAGCTTTAAAAATACCAATTGAGTTATTGAATTATTTAGGATTTTTATCTGTAGGGGCGCACCGACGTGCGCCCTTTTACCGCACCGACGTGCGCCCTTTTACCGCACCGACGTGCGCCCGATTTAATCGTAAACTCTATACCACAATTTTAGCGGTGTCAGGGTAGGGTGCGTTAGCGCAGCGTAACGCACCATTGGCACTTAACCTAAAAGTTCCTTTAGTTTTTCAATCAAGCTTAATTTTTTGACCGTTGATTCGGGGTGTTCAGAACGACTGATGACAATAACCACATTATTAATTTGTTGGTTGTAACCTATGGCTTCAGATTGAGGTTTATATCCTCGAGTCATCGGTAACGACTCTCCCATTTTGAGTTGTTCGATTTCGGTAACACTCGGCAAAAGTTCACTCGGTATCGTTTCCAGGGAATCAAGCTTGGATTTATAGACGTGGTAGCCTTGATTTAACGACTCATTGTCCGCAATCATTTTTAATAAAAGGGGTTGGGTAAAGCTTTCCCACGCTTTGGGTTGGACATCGAGTTGATCAGCAATCTCAGCTAACGTCTTTTTCTCTGACTGACTCAGGGGCTTGTCTAACTCTTGCAGGGCAAGTAGGAATGCTAAGATGGTTGTGTTAATTTGGGTGTTCATGGCTGTTGTAAAACAAAAGGGTATTGAGAGTGAACGAGACGACTAGGAATCGATTAATATACTTCGTCTGAAGATATTAAACCTTGATATTTCCTGCCAATAATCTAACAATTCTTGTGCTATGACTTCGGAATGGGAAGCCCTTGTAGTTGGGATAAATCGCTATCCTCAAATGACTACCCTGCATGACCTTACGGTAGCAGCAAAGGATGCAGAAGATATTGCGCTACAGTTGAGAGACTACGGCTATCAACCTTTTCGGGTCCAGTGTTTACCGCAACAACCGGATCAAAAAGGGGAAGCACGCATCCATCCCACCGGAATGGTAACATCGGCAGAACTCCAAGAGGCACTTTCTAATCTCCTCAATCCGCCGCCTCCTAACGAACCCCCAGACACGGCATTATTCTACTTTTCCGGACATGGGTGGCGTCAAACCGTTGACGGCAAGGATGAG
Source organism: uncultured Coleofasciculus sp. (assembly GCA_964574085.1). Taxonomy (GTDB): domain Bacteria; phylum Cyanobacteriota; class Cyanobacteriia; order Cyanobacteriales; family Coleofasciculaceae; genus Coleofasciculus. Next base: position 2,171 of record CAZNNK010000186.1, on the reverse strand, counting down.
GTATTCTTGGCTACCAGCGATGTATTTCCTCAAATTGGAGAATATGGGCTTTCGTTGAGTTGGTTGGGGGAACAACTGCAACAAAGTCGGGTTAAACGGGTGATTGTTTGGCTAGACTGCTGTTTAAGCGGCGAATTGATGGCGTTTCAACCAACCAATAAAGCCTTCTGCTTGATTACCGCGACTCGTTCTTACGAACCGGGGTTGGAAATCCCCCACGAACAGGGTTTATTGACAAATGCGCTACTGGATGGATTAAACCCGAAGAATTACCCCGATGGCATTGTTACCAGTCACCTGTTAAAGGATTTTATTGAAACGCGGATGGCGCAGACATCCCAGCGTCCGTTAATTGAGAATTCCTCCCAGGCTATTCTGCTGACGACTTCATCGCCGAAAAGACGATTTGAGAATACCTGTCCTTATCGTTCCTTGTCTTATTTTAAGGAGAAGCCAGAGGATGCAGCGGTATTTTGTGGACGGAGTGCGTTAACACAGCAACTGATTGGACGAGTGAAACAGGGACACCGTTTCGTGGCGGTTTTGGGTGCGTCGGGTAGTGGTAAGTCTTCCTTATTACGGGCAGGATTATTGTATCAGCTTAAGCTGGGACAGGATATTCCTGGGAGCGATAATTGGATTTACCTGGAACCGTTTTCGCCGCAAGAAAATCCTCTGGAAAGGCTCAAGGAAGTAATAGAAAAAGGAACGCTTCACCCTCACCATCCAGGGAGAGGAGAACAACAGCAAGTCAAGGCTTCTCTCTTACTCCCCTTCTCCCCGTTGTGGGAGAAGGGGTTGGGGGATGAGGGGATTTCCTCTCAACCTGTCGTCATGGTAATCGACCAATTTGAAGAAGCCTTTACCATCTGCGACGAAATCCAGCGCCAGGAGTTTTTCAACTATCTCATCCAATTAAACCAACAAAACCCCAACCTCTATCTATTTATCGGGATGCGGTCAGATTTTCGCAGCCGATTGCGCGAATATCGTCCCTTAATGGAGTGCCTCAACAAACCCTACATTAATGTTGAACATTTAAACCGAGAGGAAATTGCCGAAGCGATTGTCAAACCTGCTGATTGGGTAGGATTAGGCATCGAAGGGGAGTTAAAAGAACGGATTATTAATGATGTCGAAGATTATCCCGGCAGTTTACCCTTGTTGCAATATACCCTGACCGAACTGTGGAATGAAGCCCAAAAGCGAGGGGAACAGTTTTTACGGCTCTCCACATACACACAATTAGGGGGAATTGAGGGAACCCTGGAAAAACGCGCCGAACAAGTCTATAAGAACCTTTCACCAGAGGAAAGAATTGTCGCTCAACGTTTGTTTCTGGAACTGACGCAGGTGGGAGACACCTACGATACTCGTCGGCGGGTTTACTTGGAGGATTTACCTAATTCTCATCATTCCTTAGCGATATTAAAGGAAGTTAGCGATATTCTGGCTAGAGCAGACAACCGTCTAATTACTTATGAAGCGTCACAGTCTGAGAAAACAGAAGCCTCTCCAACATCCAACATTCAAATTGATGTGGTTCACGAAGCCTTGATTCGTCACTGGAAGCGGTTACGGGATTGGCAAGATGAGAACCGAGATGCAATGATTGTCGAACGGGAGATTGAAACTCAGGCGCAGCAGTGGCAAGCAGAAGGCAAACCCAAGACGATGGAATCGCTGCTTACTGGGGTAAAACTGGCTAAGGCTGAAGATTATTTGAGTAAATATGGTGACTTGGGAATGCTCGATGGCGTAGCGGAGGAGTATATCAATGTTAGTCGTCAACAGGACAAAACCCGCCGCCGCCGACAAAGGTTAACGATTGGAGGAGTTATCGGGGTGGTATCTTTAGCCGCGATTGTTTCCACCGTTTTCGGGTTAGAGTCGCGCCGACTGGCGACATTGGCAAGCAGACAGGCGATATTGACAACGGCAGCCAATACTAAATTACTCCTCTCCATAGACAAATCAGTTACATCACTCATTCAAGCCATTCAACTCACCGGAAACAGTCAAAACTCCGTCGGGACTGTCCTAAGTGAAGTTTACTCTAACCTCTATGACGCGGTGAGGGACGTGCGAGAACGCAATAGCTTCAGCGGACATGAAACTTCTGTCTATGCCGTGGCGTTTAGTCCCGATGGTCAAAGTATTGTCAGTGGCAG
>CAZNNK010000185.1:0-9325 GCA_964574085.1 uncultured Coleofasciculus sp. | reverse complement strand
CTCTTAGTCAATGGGCGATCCGCCGCCAAATGCAGGTAGGTAAATAGTAATTGGTCTTTCTGTAAATATGGATACTCCGACGTTAGCGGTTCTTTCACCTTAACCACCAGTTCCCGATTCCACGCCTCGGCTGCTGTAGCGACAATCTTCGCACCACTATGCTGATAGTCTTCATCGGTAAAGCCAGCCCCCGCCCCCGCCTGGGTTTCAATCCAAACCTGATGTCCGGCTTCCTGTAAGACGCGAACACTACTAGGACTCAAGCCAACTCGAAATTCTTGATCTTTTGTCTCTTTGGGTACACCGATTTCCATCGTTTTCCTTTATATAATGCAGTTTTCAGACGTTGTGCCATCAGGACTCAGCTTATACCCCTTGGGCGATCGCACAACACTGTTGTGGACATTGGTATCACTTAACCCGCACTCATTCTGTTCCTGCTTGTTTAAATGTTAAACTTAGTAAAGAAATATAACTGAATCATTACACCAGACTTGGCAACCATGACACAACCCCAACCCACAACCACTCCCCAACTTGCCGAACCCAAGTTCGGTTTCAATGAATATGCTGAACGCTTGAATGGTCGAGCCGCGATGATTGGCTTTGTCTTGACACTGGCGATTGAATATGCTACAGGTCAAGGACTGCTCAGTTGGCTGGGTTTGCAATAATACTGTGACTCTTATGGCAGTGAGAGCGTCTTGCTCCCAAAAGCGTCCCTGGGCGTGGCTCTGAACAAGTCAAACGTCTCACGTCAATGTCAATTGTAGGGGCGGGTTTAGCCACTGAAGCTAGCTTACCCGCCAATAACTGACGAACAAAACCCGCCCTCCTCCGCCCCTAGCCCATAGATTAAGTCAGTCGCTATACTGATTGCGACTATAGAGCATTAGTGGTAAAGAATAAGCGGTTGTCGGTTAATCTGTCGATTAATCGGATACCCTAGAAGTAGATTAAGCACTTATGTGGAATAGAGATAAATAGCAAACCGTGATGAATGCCTTAGGACCTCGATTCTGGAAGTTAGCCTACCGCAAAGAACCAATTTCTAGCTTTATTGTCACAGTCGGCGCTGTTGATGCCGTCATTGGTGGAGTTGGCGAACGCTGGTCGCTGCTAACCTTTGGGTTAATGATGGTCATGTTAGCTGTTGGTATCCGCTGGTGGCAAAGCCAACGCCGCCAAACCGAACTGGCTGAACAACCTGTAACTGATCATTATCTGCCATCAAGTCCTTCCCGTCCCCCCTTACCGATGCTTAGTACCAGCAAGCATCATCCCCATCGCTGATGCTTGGATAGCTGCACGTCGGGTGTAATTGATCGGAAACTCAGGGCGAGATAGGAAGGCGAATTGGCGGGAATGACAGACAAAGCAACATTAGAGCAATTGTATAAAATTGGCGAAGTTGCCAATCAAACGGGATTGTCGGTAAAAACGATTCGCTATTACGAAGAGGTGGGGTTACTGACACCAACCACAACCCGTTCCGAATCCGGTTATCGCCTATTTACCGAGCAAACCCTGAATCGGTTAGCCTTTATTAAGCGATCGCAATCCCTGGGACTCAGCCTGAGTGAAATCCACGAAATCCTCGACATTCACGACTCCGGTGAGTTACCCTGTGGTGCAGTGAAGCAACATTTGCTGCATAAAGTCGAAGAAATTAACCAGCAAATTCAAGCCCTAGACCTGCTCAAATCAGAGCTGATCGGCTTACTCTCAGGATGGCAAGAGCAACCGCCGCGCGATCGCGTCGCTCAAACGATCTGCCCAAACATTCAATAAGTTCTGATAATTCTCTGTTCCCTGTTCCCTGTTCCCTGTTCCCTGTTCCCTGTTCCCTGTTCCCTGTTCCCTGACAAATGATCAATAACAAAGGGGCAATTTTAATTTTAATTGGAGTCATGATAGGTTGGGCGACGATGAGCCAAATAGCGGTGAGTCAGCCGTTACCTGTACCCGTTGCGCCACCCAGTCCGGAAAATCCCGTCCAACCAACGCCTCCTACCCCCTTCGATTCGCCCAATCCCGATAATTCCTCTCCACCTCAACCTCTTTCCTCACCTGAAGCCTGGAGAAATCCGCGACTCATTCACAGGTTTACAGGTCATAACACAGCCGTTGATTCCTTGTTCTTTAGTCTAGATGGAACAATTTTAATTAGCGGCGGTAGTCGTAACGATGGCAAAATTAAATTCTGGCAGCTAAAAACAGGTCGGGAAATTGATAGCCTACGAGCGCAACGCACTTCAGTATCTGTCCTGGGCTTATCACCCGATGGAGAAACCTTGGTCAGTTCGGGTACAGATTCTGCGGTTAATCTCTGGAACTGGAGAACCGGAGATTATATCCATCAGTTTCGCAATCATACCAGCAATGTCTTATCCTTGGCAATCACGCCCGATGGTCGTACCTTAGTAACTGGAGCTTTAGATGGAATTCGACTCTGGGATTTAACCAAACAACGTCGAATTTACACCTTAGCGCGTTTTGATAACCAAGCCTATGGGCTAGCCATTCACCCGGATGGAGATATTTTGGCAAGTGGTCATAAGTTTGGCTCAATAAAACTTTGGAACTTAAACACAGGACAATCACTCAATCAGATTCGCGCCCATAGCGGTTCTGTGAATGCCTTGGCGTTTACACCCGATGGACAAACTTTAGTCAGTGGTAGTTATGATCGCACGATTAAAATCTGGAATCTGAGAACAGGACAATTAGCACAAACTCTTTCCGGACATACCGGGCGAGTTTGGGCTGTGGCAATTAACCCTGATGGTGAAACCCTAGCTAGCGCCAGCCGCGACGGGGTGCGACTATGGAATTTAAGGACAGGGGAACTGTTGGCATTACTGACAGCCCACGAAGATTGGGTGCATTCCGTTGCCTTTAGCCCGGATGGTACACTCCTAGCGACAGGAGGATTTGATCGGCAAATCATGGTTTGGCAAATTTCGACCGTGAGTGGTGAAGAATTGGCACAACGTTCTCAGTAGGGGCTTGGTTACCAAGCCCTTACTTCGCCCCGCTACATCCGTTTTAACTTCAAGGAAATCTAGTATAGACTGGAGAACAAAAGCATGAAAGCTTAACTTAATATAAAGCCAAATTAATCTTTGGCAAAGAAAAGCTGATGACTCATCCTACGCTGAAAAAAAATTACAGCGTGGGGAACCTATCGCCGGACTAGCTAATCAACCGGAACAAACGACGCTCACAGAAGACGCGATCACCAATCGTCCAAGGGTCTGTTAACCATAAAACAGTAAGCGGAAAAAGTCAAGCAAAATTCGTTTTCCTTCAGAAATAAGCCTGTAATGAGCGAGCGAAGTTGCTTCTGTTCATCCATTTTGATGTCAAAATATTCACCCCTAAAACCTTGGTCTCTTGTTTTATTGATAATTCCGATAGTCTATCCATGGCGACGATGATTGAATTATGCCAAGCCATCTCTGGAGAAATTAGACTACAGCCATTGCTCTCAACCTTAATTCGGATAGCCTTTGAGATGACAGATGCTCAAAGCGTTACCCTGATTTTGCCTCAGCCGGAGGGTTTCGTCATAGCCGCTAGGGGGGTAAGGAATACGAACCCAATCATTTTGCCATTGACTCCTATCGCATCCAGCCCGGGGATTCCCCTAACCCTGGTTGAATATGTTTGGCATCATCCAGATAGTTTGGTTGTCTCAGATGATACGACAGATGTTAAACGATGGTCAACGATCGCACTGAACCCGGCAGATAAGGTTGGGTTTAGTAACATCAGGGTGGGAAAAAATGATAATGACGAAACCCACCCGTACAACCCATGTCCTAGAACGCAGCAAAGGGTCAACAATCAACAATCAACACGTCCCCAACTGAGTGTATTATGTGCGCCGTTAACCGTTGGTGACCAGGGAATTGGTATTCTTTACCTAGAAAATAATCAAACCCGAGACGCCTTTACAGGCGATCGCATGGCGATTGTCCAACTCCTGTGCATCCAAGCGGCATCAGCACTAAAAAATGCCCAAGCCTACGAACACCTGGAAAACCATTCACGAACCCTGGAGCAAACAGTAGCACAACAACAGAAGCAATTACAACATACTCAATCCCACTACCATGCCATTGTTGAGGATCAAAGCGAACTCATTTGTCGTTACAATGCCGAGGGCAGACTCACCTTTGTTAACGAAGTCTATTGTCGCTATTTCAACAAAGCGCCCGAAGAACTCATCGGATACCCCTTTTTTTCCCTGATTCACCCCGATGATCAAACTCTGTTAGAAGACTGTATCGCTGGGTTGACTCCAGACAATCCCGTGGATATAGTCGAACACCGTGTCATTCTAGAGAGTGGTGAAATCCGCTGGCAACAATGGAGCGATCGCGCTATTTTTGATCAGCAAGGTCGATTACTGGAATTCCAGGCGGTAGGACGAGATATCACTGATTGCAAATTAACCGAAGCACGACTGCGCCACAGTGAAGCCAGACTCAACGCCGTTGTTACCAGTACCTCCGACGGGATTATGATTGTTGATCGCCAAGGTCAAGTCCGCTTTACCAATCCCGCCGCCGCCAACCTCTTAAATCAGGACATGGAGAAGTTACTTAACTATAACTTCGGACTGCCCATTGGCGTGAATCAAACCACAGAATTGGGAATTATCCGCCCGGATGGACAACTCAGCTTTGCCGAAATGAGTGTAGTTGAAACCGAATGGGAAGGTGAATCGGTTTTTGAGATTTGTTTGCGCGATGTCACTGAACGTCAACGGGCGGAAGCCGCCTTACGGGAAAGTGAAGAACGCTTCCGGGCGATTTTTGAACAAGCCGCCGTGGGAATTGCCCTGGGGACACCATCGAGACAGTTCATTCGGGTGAATCAACGGTTTTGTGACTTAGTCGGATACGAAGAGTCGGAATTACTACAGCTTAGCTTCCCCGACATTACTCACCCTGATGACCGAGCCGCAGAACTTAATGATTTAACCCAGTTATTGGCAGGTCAACGGTCTACCTATTCTAGAGAAAAACGGTTTATCCGCAAAGATGGTCAATGGCAATGGGTGAATATTTCCGTCTCCCTAGTGCGGACGTGGACGGATGCTCCCAATTATATGATTGGTGTGGTTGAGGATATCCAACAGCGCAAGCAAACCGAAGCCGCCCTCCAACAGGCGTTAGATGAAGCAGAAGCCGCGAATCGAGGCAAAAGTGAGTTCTTGGCAAATATGAGTCATGAACTGCGGACTCCCCTGAATGCCATCCTGGGCTTTACTCAACTTATGGCAAGGGATGCATCTCTCAATCAAGATCAGCAAGATTATTTAGGCATTATTACCCGTTCCGGTGAACATTTACTGGACTTGATTAATAATGTCCTGAATATGTCCAAAATTGAGGCGGGTCGGATTTCCCTCTCAGAAACTAGCTTGGATCTCTACAGTTTGGTTGATTCTATTGCCGAGATGTTGCGCCTGAAAGCCCAATCGAAAGGCTTACAACTGATCGTGGAGCGAACGGCAAATGTACCTCGCTATGGCGTGGCGGATGAGGGAAAATTGCGGCAAATTTTGATTAACTTAGTGGGGAATGCGGTCAAATTTACCTCACAAGGTCAAGTGATCTTGCGGGTGAAAGACATATCCGATACGACAACCGCACCAATGAACACAGAGGCTCAATCCCGGCTGTTTTTTGAAGTCGAAGATACGGGGGTTGGTATTCCGGCGGATGAACTGGATACCCTGTTTCAAGCCTTTGTGCAAACCAAAATCAGCCAGCGATCGCAGTCGGGAACGGGTCTAGGTTTAGCCATTAGTCGTCGATTTGTTCAATTGATGGGTGGCGATATTAGCATTCACAGTACTCCCGGTCAAGGTACCTTGGTCAAATTTGATATCCCCATCGGCATTGTTCCCCAAGACCAGACTCCTAGCCAACCCTTAAGTCAACAGGTGATTGGCATCGCTCCCGACCAACCCAACTATCGCATTTTAGTGGTTGAAGATCAATGGGCAAATCGCAAACCCCTGGTTAAGTTTCTGGAATCTTTAGGATTAGACGTGCGAGAAGCCGATAATGGTCAAGTCGCTGTGGCGATTTGGCAACATTGGCACCCTGATCTGATTTGGTTAGACATGCGAATGCCGGTGATGGATGGGTATGAAGCCACCCAATTGATTAAATCCCATCCTCAGGGAAAGACAACCGTGATTATTGCCTTAACCGCCAGTGCGTTTGATGAAGAACGCACCGCTATTTTAGACGCAGGGTGTGATGATTTTGTCGCCAAGCCCTTCCGAACGGACGCGATTTTAGAGAAAATGGCACAACATTTAGGACTGCGTTATCGCTATGAAGAGGCGGCTCCACCCTCATCGGATGCTGAGACACCGATATTAAGCCCGGATGATTTAAAGACTATGCCGATAAATTGGATTACCCAGTTACACCAAGCCGCCATCCAGCTTAATAACAAACAGATTATTCAGCTTATCGAACAAATTCCCCCAGAACAGACATTACTGGCAAAATCTTTAACCGATTTAGTTAATAACTTTCGTTGTGATGTCATTATGGATATAGCGCAAAAGGCTAAGTAGGTGGGAAAAATTAAAGTTAACGACTGTGTTCGTTATTTGTCTTATGTCATTTGCTCCCCCAGCTTCCAGACGTAGCATGCTACGTCTCTACATTGCTCTCCCTTGGCAACCCGACTTGCTTATGAACAGTTATCAGCCAAAGACCGCAAAAGGAACTATTTTAATCGTTGATGATACACCCGATAGCTTACGTCTGTTGGAAGCCGCACTGACACGATATGGGTATGAAGTTCGCAGTACAGTCAACGGTGCTATGGCATTAACGGCAGCAAAAGCAGTAACCCCAGATCTGATTTTGTTAGACATTAAAATGCCTGACATGAATGGTTATGAGGTTTGTTCCGCCTTGAAAGCTGCGCCCGTTACTCGTGATATTCCGATCATTTTTATTAGCGCCTTAGATGAAGTCTTTGATAAAGTCAAAGCCTTTACCTTGGGAGGGGCTGACTATATTACCAAACCTTTCCAATTTGAAGAAGTTTTGGCGCGTGTGGATCATCAACTGACGATTCGCCAACTGACCCAAGGGTTAGAGCAACGAGTTGAAGAACGAACCGCCCAATTAAAACACACCTTACAGGAGTTACAACAAGCCCAAGTTCAGCTTGTACAAATTGAAAAAATGGCAACGTTGGGTCAACTGGTAGCCGCCGTCGCCCATGAAATTAACAATCCGGTGGGGTTTATTAATGGAAATCTCAGTTGTGCCAAGGATTATACGAATGATTTGATTTCCCTGCTGCGTCTGTATCAAGAAAAGTTTCCCCATCCTGGAACTGAAATTGAGCAAGAGAGTCAGGAGATTGAACTTGATTATCTAATTGAGGATCTACCCAGTATTTTATCCTCAATGAAAAAGGGAGTTGATCGTCTCTTTCAGCTCAGTAGTTCCTTGCGAACCTTTTCTCGTTTGGATGCTCATACCAAGATAGTCTTTAATCTCCATGATGGAATTGAGAGTACATTGTTAATCTTAAAGCATCGGCTCAAGGCAAATGATAAACGTCCAGCTATTGAGGTGATTAAAAACTATGGCGATTTACCGCCTATCGAGTGTTATCCTGGGCAACTGAATCAAGTTTTCATGAATATCATTGCTAATGCGATTGATGCGTTAGATGAATTACAGACAAAGAAGTCCGGGGAAGAGAATAAAGACTATCTGCCACAAATTACAATTGATACCGACATTAAGGACGATAAAGAAACGGTTATGATTCGGATTCGCGATAATGGGATAGGCATGTCAACTCAGGTAAAAGACTGTATATTTGATAACTTTTTTACCACCAAACCTGTAGGTAAAGGAACGGGTTTGGGGTTGTCTATTGCCCGTCAGATTGTGGTTGAAAAGCATGGAGGACACCTAACTTTTAATTCCGCACCAAGGCAAGGAACTGAGTTTGTGATTGAGTTGCCCATGTTATAAGTCTTATGGTCTGTCATTTGTCATTTGTCAAGTCACAATTGTAGAGGCGGGTTTAGGAACTAATACCAAGTTGCGTTCAAAGATAGCATAACTTGTCACTCCTTCACGGGTTAATGTCTTGATGGAGGAAATTCGCGATCGCCTGATTAATCTGTGCGCGATCGTCCTTATCTCGTCCAAACGCTGCTGCATGACCGTAGACTGAGTTCACTACCATCAGTTGAGCATCGGGGATCAGTGCAGCTTCTGCGGTGATATCAGCGACAGCAAAATAGGCATCCGTGCGAATAGGTAGCAAGAGAACCTCTGCTTTTATACTCCCTAATGCCTTCTTTAATGATCCATCCATACCGGGTGTAAAACTAACATCATGATCCGCCCAAGTCTGAAAATGACATAATAGGTCATTCGCATCTTTTTCATGATAGCGGGTACGCCACTTCGCCAAAAATTCATCCAACGAATTTGCCTGAGTATCAGGATACCTTTGATACACCTGTAAAGAATAAAACTCTGGCGAAAAAGCCCAAGGCACCCAAGCTTCAGACATACGCGACAGTCCCAGCAACGGCGGTTCTGTATAATTCCCCTCTTGGAACGCCGGATCAGAACGGATACAGGTGGCTAAACTATTAAGAAATAAACGAACATGCCAAGTAGCGCGACAACTTCCGGCAATAACCACAGCCTTTTCTACCCTATCCGGGTAACTCACCGCCCATTGAATTGCCTGTTGTCCCCCCATACTCGCACCAACCACCGCACGAATCCTATTAACGCCAAGATGGTTAAGAAGTGCTGATTGTAAATTCACATTATCCCGAATCGTGACCTCTGGAAAATTCGCACCATTAAATGGTGGCGACGTATTACTTGGAGAACTACTGCGCCCATTCCCCAACAACTCCGTATGAATAATCCAATCTCTTTTCGGATCTAACGCCAACTTAGCACCCCGCAGATAAGCCAAATCATAATAACTTTGAGAAAAAGCCGTACAGGTAACAATTGGCGGTTGTGATGACGGTGTACCCCTAATCTGATAAGCTAAATTAACCCGAGGTAATACAACACCAGATTCCAGTTGAAAGCGCTCAACTGTAAATTTATTAAATTTAGGAGCTGGAAAAATACTCATGAGTTGACAGGTGTTGTGGAACAGGGAACAAGGAATAGCCAGTTTAACTGTACATAAGCTTAATTACATATAGTTTTGACGATAAACGTTTTCATCCAATCATCTCAATTCCTCTGCGTACCTCTGCGTTAACCTCTGCGTCCTCTGCGTT
>CAZNNK010000184.1:0-9333 GCA_964574085.1 uncultured Coleofasciculus sp. | reverse complement strand
TTCAAGCAGAAGACGGCATACGAGATCTAGTACGGTCTCGTGGGCTCGGAGATTTTTATAAGAGACAGCAACTCCATCCCATCCCTTAACTAAAACTTCCCAAACGACTCAGATGCTGTTAAATGCACTGGAGTTAGTGATACCGACATTAGAAGCCTATACACCCTGGGAACGCCAGAAAATTGAACGAGTCTTAGCCGATGCGGATGCACCATCGGCGGTTAGGGCAGCGATTGATATCGCACTACAGGATTGGTTAGGAAAACAGCTAGGTGTTCCCTTATGGAAATTATGGGGATGCAATCGCCATCGGATTGTGCCAATTTCCGCCACAGTAGGAATTGGTACACCGGAAGCCGTCAAACAACGAGTGCGAGATTGGATACCGATTACGGGGGGTAATGTGCTTAAAATTAAACTCGGTTCCCCTAACGGAATTGAAGCCGATCGCGAAATGCTATTAGCTATCCGAGATGTCGCCCCCCAAGCCCAGTTAACTGTTGATGCGAATGGCGGTTGGCGTGTAGACGACGCTGTGAAAATGTGCGACTGGTTAGCCCAACAGGGTGTTAAATACGTCGAACAACCCCTTCCCGCCGGACAAGAGGCGGATTTGCCTCACCTGTATTCGCGATCGCCTCTCCCGATTTTTGTGGATGAAAGCTGCTTTACCAGTGCGGATATTCCACCTTTGGCGGATTGCGTTCACGGGATTAATATCAAATTGATGAAATCCGGTGGATTAACCGAAGCCCTGCGGATGGTACATACGGCTAAAGCCTGTGGATTACAGGTGATGTATGGCTGCTATTCCGATAGTACCCTCGCCAATACCGCCGCTTCTCATTTATCCTCGTTCGCCGATTATCTAGATTTAGACAGCCATTTGAATTTAGCCGACGATCCCTTCACCGGGGCGACGCTGCAAGATGGACGATTGATACCAAATAATTTATCAGGATTGGGAGTGCAACGTCATGTATCTGACCAGTGATCAGCGCGTCGCTATTTTATTACATGAAGGGATTCGCGGCGATCACGGCAAAACCGGATTAACGCTGCTACGGTATAGCGAAGCAACGGTGGTGGCAGTGATTGACAAAGATTGTGCGGGAGAGTCGTTATCGGAGTTAACGGAAATTAACTGTAATGCGCCGATTGTGGATTCAGTCAGTTCCGCCCTCGCCTACAATCCCACGATTTTAGCGATTGGAATTGCCCCATCGGGGGGACGATTGCCAGAGGTTTGGTGGCAAGAAGTTAAGCAGGGAATCGCGGCGGGACTTTCTGTTTATAACGGATTGCATACGCCCATGGCATCTGATCCGGAGTTACAGAAATTACTCCAACCTCATCAACAAATTTGGGATATTCGTCAGGAACCAACGGGTTTAGGGATTGGCAAAGCCCAAGCGCGATCGCTGTCTTGTCAACGGATTTTAACCGTGGGTACAGATATGAGTGTGGGGAAGATGTCTACCAGTATTGAGTTCCATCGCGCCGCTTGTCGAAAGGGAATTAAGTCTAAGTTTTTGGCAACGGGTCAAGCGGGGTTAATGATTGCTGGAGATGGTGTTCCTTTAGATGCGATTCGGGTTGATTTTGCGGCGGGTGCGGTTGAACAAATCGTGATGAAATTTGGCAAGGATTATGAGTTGTTAATGATAGAAGGACAGGGGTCACTGATTCATCCCGGTTCTACAGCAACCTTACCCTTAATTCGAGGTACACAACCCACAGGGTTAATCGTAGTTCATCGCGCTGGACAAACTCATATTCGCCATTGCCCGGATGTGGTGATTCCACCGTTACCGGAGGTGATTCAATTGCATGAAACTGTGGCTAGGGCGGGAGGGGCGTTTGCAGTGGTGCCAGTGGTGGCGATTGCCTTGAATACGGGGCATTTGAAAGAAGGGGAAGCACAAGACGCGATCGCCCAGGTTCAGGATGAGACAGGTTTACCTTGTACGGATGTGGTGCGGTTTGGGGCTGATTTATTGGTTGATGCTGTAATGGAAACGTTGTAATATTTTCCCTATTTGATGGATTAGCATATCAAAAAAATACTAAATATTATAACCTATTCTCATACGTCTATCTTACGAACTGCTATGCCTCCTCGTTGGCCCCGCAAACCCGATCGTCGCGATGCTGCGTACCGACGCCTAGATGACCGAATGAACTTTGCTGTCCATGTCGCTGTGTTTGCGGCGTGTAATTCGGGTCTATGGTTCGTCCGTACCATCCAGTATGCCAATTGGTCTTGGACGTACTGGGTAACGGGTATCTGGGGATTAATTTTAGTCGGACACGCCGTCTATATCTTTGCGATCGCGGATTATACTCCCTTACCGGGTCAAGATAATTCGGCTAACTCTGCTCAAGGATAAACTGAAAGTGTCCAGTTCGTCCTACTTAATTTATTATGGCTAACCCGAATACCAGCGAAGCGATCGAAACCTTGGCGGCTGAAATTGGTGAGAATATATACATCGATGTTGCCAAATGGCATCTTTACTTACAGGATGCCCATTTACACACCCCGTTAGCTGAACGCCTCTATCCTCTACTGACAGAGGATAACCTCTCCGAAGACCGAGTGGTGCAAATCTTGCAAAGTATTCCGGTTAAACTGGGGGGTGGCAAACGGGAAGTTCCCCTCGTGGATTTACTACCGATGCAGTGTCAGGTTAATCTGTTGGATTTACTCGAAGAGTTTCAACGGAAAATGTAATTCACAAGGCAATTGATCGCTCAATCCTAGGGATCATTCGTTCCGCGATGAGATCGAATGACCTTTTTTTTATAGAAATTTATTAACTGAAAAAGATAGTCGATGACCATCTGGTGTATCCTTTTAACGGTTAGCGATCGCCTATCTCACTCTCACACTCCGCCCTTTTCCCTATTGGTGTGTTGATTCAGAACACCCCACCGCGACTGACTCAGCTAAGAGTTGCCACTGTCAACTATGGATCAGCATTGGATCAAATTAAGTTATGAGCGCGATACGTATGTGATTGATCTTAATCGTATCAGTAGCTTTGTTTTTGCTGATAATGGTCGGTTGATATTTTGGTTACCGGATGGTAAGGTGCGGATGATTATCCATCCTAAAACCAATTCAGAGGCTTATCAACAAATTGTAGACTATGTGGGCAAGACCGTTGGTAAATCTCTCAGTTGTTCGTCGAAAGCTAAAACCAAATACTTCTGCTTAGAGTAGGGATATAATAGACTATTGATCTAAAATATATTTTTGGGGTTTACCTAGCGATTAATAAAAATTTCAATCGTTCTGGCTAATTTTTGTTGCAGTCTACAATCTGTAGAAGGAATTGGCGTCAAATAGAATTGTTCTCCAGACAAAAGAACCAACCTGAGCCGATACAAGTTAAGCCCGAATAGGTTTAACGGTTCGACTTGTACGTCAGTAATGTGGTAAATTGGACGGCGGATCACCTTGTTTCCTAACCAGCCTTTTTGCTGAAATATGACCCAATTGCTCTGTTTGTCAAATTGGCACGTCTTCACTGGACTGCCGAACATCATCCCATTCGCTAACCCAATACAAACCAATCCGAACCAATCAATTGATGAATTAGAAGACAGAAAAATCAGCAATCCGATCGCGGCGGTTAACCCACTCAACATCCAAACCCCAATTGGGCGTTCTTTCAGCGTCAGTAATGTCACCGTTTGTTGAACGATTTTCATGTCACGTTTTTAGTTGAGATGGGTAACTCATGAGGGTAGAGATAGGGAACAGGGAACAGGGAACAGGGAAGAAAAAGCCTGCCCTAAATCTAGCCAAAGCATCAATTGTCGGGGCGGGTTTAGGAACTAACACTAGCTGAATCACCGATAACGGCTAAACAAAACCCGCCCTTATTCATACTCAACTATATTAAGTTATGTAAATAGACCTCAAACCCTTACATAAACGAATGATGCCGCCCCTATCGAGGAGTCGGTAAGCTTTACAAAACGTCAAAATTGCTCATTCAGGCAACTATGCCTTCAAAATGGGTTGAGTACAGTAGCAAATAACAACCGCAAACGATGCCTGAATCAACGATTGAATCAGTTCTGCAAGAAAAACGCCTATTCCCACCTCCGGCTGAATTTTCCCAGACTGCCCACATTCAGAGTCTGGAGGAGTATCAGCGCCTCTATGACAAGGCAAAAGCTGACCCGTTAAAATTTTGGGCACAGTTAGCTGAACAAGAGTTGCACTGGTTCCAGAAATGGGATACTGTCCTCGATTGGCAACCTCCCTTTGCCAAGTGGTTTGTCGGCGGCAAGACGAATATTGCCTATAATTGCCTAGATCGACACCTGACCACCTGGCGACGGAATAAAGCCGCCTTGATTTGGGAAGGAGAACCGGGGGATTCTCGCACCCTCACCTATGCCCAACTGCACCGGGAAGTCTGCCAGTTTGCCAATGTCCTCAAGCAATTAGGGGTGAAAAAAGGCGATCGCGTGGGGATTTATATGCCCATGATTCCAGAAGCCGCGATCGCCATGTTAGCTTGCGCTAGGATTGGTGCGCCCCATACCGTGGTATTTGGTGGGTTTAGTTCCGAAGCCTTAAAAGACCGATTAGTAGACGCCCAAGCGAAATTAGTCATCACCGCTGATGGCGGCTGGCGCAAGGATAAAATTGTTCCCCTGAAACCCGAAGTTGATAAAGCCCTCGCCAATAACAGCGCCCCCACGGTAGAAAACGTTCTCGTGGTTCAGCGTACCCAGCAGAAAATCCAGATGGAACCCGGGCGCGATCATTGGTGGCATGATTTACAAGCCGGGGTGTCGGGGAATTGTCCCGCCGAACCCATGGATAGTGAAGATATGCTGTTCATTCTCTACACCTCTGGGACAACCGGGAAACCTAAAGGCGTTGTTCACACCACCGCTGGCTATAACCTTTATACCCATATCACCCTGAAATGGACCTTTGATCTTAAAGACACCGATGTCTACTGGTGTACCGCTGACGTGGGTTGGATTACGGGTCACAGTTACATTGTTTATGGTCCGCTGTCCAATGGTGCCACTACGGTGATGTATGAAGGCGCACCTCGTCCCTCGAATCCAGGCTGTTTGTGGGATATGGTGGAAAAATATGGCATCACTATTTTCTATACCGCACCCACGGCAATTCGGGCATTAATTAAGATGGGCGAACACCATCCCAAAGCCCGCGACTTGTCCTCGTTACGAATTTTGGGAACCGTCGGGGAACCGATTAACCCAGAAGCCTGGATGTGGTATCACCGGATTATTGGCGGACAACGGTGTCCGATTGTGGATACTTGGTGGCAAACAGAAACCGGAGGATTTATGATTACCCCTCTACCTGGTGCAATTCCCACCAAACCCGGTTCAGCCACGTTACCATTTCCGGGGATTCTGGCAGATATTGTCGATTTAGAAGGCAATCCGGTTGCGGCAAATCAGGGAGGATATCTGGTGATTAAGCACCCGTGGCCCGGAATGATGCGAACGGTGTATGGAGATCCAGATCGCTTCCGCCGCACCTATTGGGAACATATTGCGCCCAAGGATGGGCAGTATCTCTACTTTGCTGGAGATGGTGCGCGTCGAGATGAAGATGGCTATTTCTGGGTGATGGGGCGCGTGGATGATGTGATTAATACTTCTGGACATCGCCTCGGCACCATGGAAATTGAATCAGCGTTAGTCTCCCATCCAGCGGTAGCAGAAGCGGCTGTGGTTGGACAACCCGATGAAGTGAAAGGGGAAAATGTTTTTGCCTTTGTCATGTTGGAGAATGACTATAATCCCACCGAGGAATTGGCAAACCAACTCAAGGCGCATGTCGTGCAAGAAATTGGTGCCATTGCCCGTCCTGGTGATATTCGCTTTACAGAGGGAATGCCCAAAACGCGATCGGGTAAAATTATGCGGCGTTTGTTGCGGAATTTAGCTGCTGGTCAGGACGTGGCTGGAGATACGTCTACGTTGGAAGATCGCAGCGTGTTGGATAAACTAAGAGGCGGCGCGTGACACTCCCACCCGATGGCAAGGGGGTGGGCTTCTAACCAAAACCAAGGGTTGACCTATCTTCCGTAGAAGATCCTGGAATACAGGTGGCTGAGCCTAAGTATAAGGTTAGACAACTATGGCGGGTGTCTCCGCTACTACTACTCTTGGTGATACCAGGTCGTAGATACGTGATGCTAGTTGGCATCACTATTTTTTTACCAAATCCGATGTGGTGAATATTGACAGCACCTACTAGATCCCTGTGACCCGTAAACTTACACTTGGGGCATTTCCAATTCCCTGAAGGGGATGGGAATTCCCGGCGGTCTTTTTAACGCCAATCCTCCCAATCCTGATTAAAAATTGACGTATCCGGAAACGCCGTCGGATTATTATTCCGTTCCAACCGTCGCCGCAACACCTGCAACTGCGGATCATGGGGTGGAAGTCCATCCACCAACTCAAACGGTGCAATCCCCTTCTCCAACGCAAACGCCGCCGTTGTTCCCGCCCCGGCACCCGCTGACCATTCAAAGGAATGCACCCGATACGCCGCTGCTGCAATATGACTCGTAGCAATACTTTTTCCCGCCACTAACAGATTGTCAATCTTTTGCGGAATCATCGCCCGCAGGGGAATTTGAAATGGATAGGCTTGACCCGCCCCCTGACGTTCCCCCTCTCGTTCTGTATTTCCTGGTGCTTCTGGGGGGGAGAAACTCATGCAGGGGTGAAAATCAATCGCGTAATGTCCAATTCCCACGGAATCCGGATAAATGGTTGAACGAGTGCGTCGATTCACCTCATCCGGGAATACCTCACCCTGAATCACCGAAATCGCTTCCCGCCCCGCCAAAGCCGTCCATAACTGGCGATACATTTCGGGGGATAAGGTTTGACGGTAATACTCCTCCCGGTAATTGCGGCGAGACACATCAATTTCCCAAATTGTAAACCCCTCCGGATACCCAAACGCAGGGCGTCCAATAATTCGCCGTCCTTCTCGCATATAGGGATACTTGGATAACCCATGCACTGTTCCCATGGGAGAGTCTAATCCCGACAAATAACGGTACGTGGGATGGGGTTCTTTCACCCCATAGCCGAGTTGGGAGTCCGTATTTCCCGCCACTAACCAATAGAAATACCCCAGGGAGAGTTTCTCCGCTTTGCGTAAACTCTCGGTTCGCAAGCCACCTAGCCAGCCTCCAGGGGCTAATTGTCCCGTCCCTTGCAATTGGTCACGGGTATAGACTAAGTTATCCACCTCTGTACCAGGACGGTAGTCATTTCCCCATGTCCAGTTTTGCATGGAGATATCCCCAACGGTGGGCGCGGTAAACGAAATTCCGCCAAATTTCTGCGGTTCACCTGTTTTCGGACTCCAGATGCGCCGATAGGTAAACACTAAGCCAAAGTCGGCTAAGCGGGGTAATTCATAGCTATAATAGGGTTCGTATTGGGGGTAAAATGGCGGCATTTCATGGCTTTGCGGTTCCTCGGTGGCTTCCATGGCAAAGGTGTAGGTAAACCCCTGAGTGCAATAAGGGTTCCCGGTGGCGCTGGACGAGGAGGGTTCGAGATGGGAACGGGGGTCAATTCCTAAGCGGTAGGGAACATCGGCTAACCCAATCAGTTCCCCAGTTTCTGTAGCCTCCACAACATACCAATCAGGGGCGTTTCCGGGTTCTGGGTTTTGCGGAACGAAGCGGATAATCGTTTTGTCAAACTGGGGGGAATCTTGGTACTGATACCAATCTTCAATGGTTTGTGATAGGGGAAATGTGTTTAGGGGAGGTGCATTAGGGGCGGGTTGATGCTGAATGGCGATCGCACTTTTAATCAAGTTCCCCGTCGGGTTATAGTCGAGTTCCTTAATCACCGTGGAGGGAAACCACTTTAGTGTCCCTTTCCCCCGTTTGGCTGCATCCTGCAACATATCCAAGAGGATATCATGGGCGTCACTGGGAATAAAACAGGATTCACTTACCCAACAATCCCCCGGATTCAGTTCCCCGTATTTGCGTCTAATCCGTTCCCGCAATTCCAAATAACCGCGAGAATAGAAAAGGCGCGATCGCTGAGTCGGGCGTTCATCCAGTGCAGAGGTTCCCTGGGAGGAAATCTGTCCCCCTACCCAATCGGTAATCTCCGTCAAGCAAACCGTTCGTCCCGCGAGTAACCCTTCATAGGCTGTCGCTGCACCCGCTAATCCACCCCCAACCACCAAGATTTCACAGGTGACGGTTTCATCGGGCGTGCCATCGGAAACGCTACGGGCAATTGGGGCGAGGGAGAGGAGGGAGAGAAGGCTAAAAGACAGGCAAAACAACGATTTTCTGGCAGATACACGTTGAGAACGCTTCATAAAGGTTAAGATGCAGTGCGTATCAGATGTTACATTACGACAGATGCCTTGACGTTGCCATCACCCGATAAGTTCATCCCCGCGATCGCATCTATTTGTATTATACTTGTAGTATATTAATGTTATTTAGCTTTAGAGACACAGGTTTATGCCTTACGAACAACTGAAACTGCCCACCGATAAGCCCATTTTCTCCTGGGCGAATCATGATTTAGGTCATGAGGAAACCCAGATGGCAAAAAATGTAGCATCTTTGCCTTTTGTGTTTAAACATGTGGCGTTAATGCCAGATGTTCACTTAGGCAAAGGGGCATTAGTTGGCTCGGTTCTTGCCACCAAAGATGCCGTAATTCCTGCCGCTGTCGGTGTCGATATTGGCTGTGGAATGGCAGCGATTAAAACCCCATTTAGGGCGGAACAACTTGAGGGAAAACTCAAGAAAATTCGCTTAGATATTGAAGCAGCGATTCCGCTAGGATTTAACCAAAATAAAGAGGTAGAAAAAGATGCCAGCAATTGGCAAGGCTGGACACATTTCAAAGACTTACATCGCGGGGTGCAGGATTTGCAAGGAAAAGCGATGAAGCAGTTAGGTTCTCTGGGTGGCGGAAATCACTTTATTGAAGTGTGCCTCGATACAGAGGATTCCGTGTGGTTAATGCTTCATTCCGGTTCTCGGAATATCGGCAATCGCTTGGCGCAGTGTCATATTAGCACGGCGAAAGAATTAGCGAAACTAGCCGAAAATCGCTTACCTGATCCCGATTTAGCCTACTTTATCGCCGGAACTCCCGAATTTGCCGCCTACTGGCGAGATTTACAATGGGCGCAGAATTATGCCCGTTATAATCGCGATGTGATGATGGCACGTTTTAAGCGAATTGTAGAACAACACCTTTCGGGCGGTAAGCCAATGAAGCCATTGTTAGAGGTAAATTGCCATCACAATTATG
>CAZNNK010000183.1:0-9335 GCA_964574085.1 uncultured Coleofasciculus sp. | reverse complement strand
ATATAAAATTGTTCGGCTGAACAACTCAGAATAAAGTCACAATAGCCTTGTAAGCCTTTCTCGATATCGACATTAAAATCTGTGCCAGAGAATAAACTGACTTGATAGTTCACCTGTCGCCTAACTTCCGATAAAACCGGAGCAATAATAAATTCAGAACGGGCTTTTTCGGTATCAATTGCTGTCGCTAGAGGGATAGACTCAGCTAATGTGAGCGTTAACAGTTCTGAGGGGTGTACGCCTGGAACCTCCGTGAACAAGTTTTGCGTTTCATCAACGGTTAAGCCAAAGTCTTCTTTGACTTTAGCTAAGGTAAAATTGCTATATGCCATTAGTCAACCTCTAGGTTAATTAACTGATACCCTGTTCTGTTCTAACGTGTCATTCTGAGCGAAGCTAAGAATCTGCGAAGTGAAGAATCTGCAAAGTGAAGGATTTGGACAGATGCTTCGTTTCGTTCCTCCGCTTCGCTCCGGACTCCACTCAGCATGACAGATGAACTCTATAACGAAGGACAAATGACCAATGACCAATGACCAATCATCGCTGATCTAATTGGCGGGAACCAAATAAGGCTTCTCGTGCTTTTTCATCCATGTTGCTGACTCGTTTTTCACTTAAAAGTGCTAAACCACGCTGTACCGCATGTCGCTGATTAATTGCCTCAAACCATCGCTGAAGATGGGGATAATCGGCTAAGTTTTGTCCCTGTTTTTCATGGGGAACAATCCAGGGAAAAATTGCCATGTCTGCAATGGAATAGTCACCCGCTACGTACTCGACTTGGGAAAGTTGTTTATCGAGAACCCGATACAAGCGAGTGGCTTCATTGGTATAGCGATTAATCGCATACGGGATTTTTTCAGGTGCATATTGGCGGAAGTGGTGCGTTTGTCCCAGCATGGGTCCGACGCCTCCCATTTGGAACATCAGCCACTGCATGACAGCATAGCGATCGCTATGCCTCTAATCGCTCGCATCAGTGGATATTTCTTTCCTTTGTGAACATAAGTGTAACCGTCAGCTTTCCAGATTGGCTCGAAATACTTCCAGTTAATGCTTTGCAGTTTCCCTTTTGCTGTACTCAAGTCAAAGACCCGAGCAGCTCTCACTATCACTCGCCCAATGTGCGTTCCTTGATTTTTACCGGTGGGGACAATGGCGCGAACAATATCACCTGTCTTAAATCCATGAAACTCTTTGCTGCGAGTTCTAACGCTATGACTGCCATCTTTTTTTCGGCGTGGGAAGCCAAATTTATTGATTTGTGCCATTTTCCGATTTCCATGTCCCGTTGCCTTGATTACCAAGGGATTAATATTTCGAGTGATTAGATTTTCTGGGGTTGATTGTCCTACGCAAGCAGCATCCAGCCAATGGGTTTTCGGTAAGCCTAATCGAGTGCGGTTGAATTTTGTCATGCCGCCTGTCCCCGTTTCAACTGGTAAACCCGTAGATGCTAACTGATGATACAAAGCCCATCGAGTAGAGTTGACGGCAGCCGCGTCTTTAAGGGGACGTTTGGCTCCCTCTAATATCTGTTTTAGAGTATCTGGTTTTGATGCGAGAAATTGTTTAATCGGTTGGGTTCCCTTTTTGAGGTTACAGGGTTGACAAGCCAAACATAGGTTAGAAACCCGATTGCTGCCGCCCTTGGATTTGGGGTGGATATGTTCCACCTGTAAGGGAACGTCAGAAGCTCCACAGTAAGCACATTGGCGATTCCATTTGGTCAATAGATACTCCCGGACTTCGTAACCCAAAAGTTCTCCTTGTTGATACTCGATACCAGCTATTTCCGGGTGATTGAGTCGCTGAGTATCGAACCGTACCCGTTCCATTGAAATAAAAGAAATTGGAGCCAACTTTCTCAACCGATTTACCCAAGTTAGAGTAGTGTCTACCCGATGTTGGAGACTAGGAGCCAACCAACCAGTGGGACGTTTGCGATTGAATCGAGGCTTGCGGTATCGAGTATGACGGTTTCGGCGTCCCCGGCGAATAGCACGACGGCTCTCTAGAGCTGCTTTTATTGCCAATCCGCGATGGGTCAACTCAGCCGCAAATACGACTCGGTTTTCTTCTAAGATGGCGAGTCCAGTTACTTTTGAACCGGGGTCAATTTTCAATCGATGTTCTTTCACAACAGGATTTTTCACCTCAATTTTCATAATAATGGTGAAGGGATAACGCTTCCACACGGCGGCTCTGCCGGAAGAAAGTAGCTTTCTCGCTTTGGCGGGATGACAACTGTTGAGCGGTTCCTTTTTTTGACTAATTACGAAAACTCGCATAATACGAAACTCCTATTGCTAGGGTAAATTGTGCCTCGTCAATGTTATTAAGGCTTGTCGATGCCCCGGTCACTGGCTATACCTAAATCACCTGTTTAAACCCAAGGCGGCTTTTCAACTATAAGCTGGCAAGCACTTATAGATTCCATGACCCTAATAACGTAGCGTTTGCTGAGACTGGCTATCCATCACTGGAATAATCGTGTTGTCCACGGTTGTCCAGTGTTAGGCAGATAGCGTGGCTGTTTGGGAATGAACTGTCCGGTTTTGTCGGCGAGATACAGCAGAATTGCACCGGACTCGAATAGGGATAGGGGTTGACCCTCAATTCCTTGGGGATCAACGATCGCAGGCATTTTATTGTTGGGACTGATGGCGAGAAAGTCTGGCTTGAACTGATCCCCGGCGGTGATGTCCATCGGGATGAGATTGTAGGAGGTTTCCGTTTCCTCCAGCATAATGCTGACTTTCCAGCCGTTGGGTGTGGGTCCATAGTAGAGATCGATTGGCTGTGTCATGGTTGAATCGTTCTGCTTCCTTTGCTTTGACTATACACTCTCAAGGGATGACAAGTTCCCAGACGTTCCACCGGAACGTCTCTACTAACCTAGGGAAGTTGCTCAATTGATAGTTAAAGGGTACCTTGTTGCTTCATGAAATATTCACGAAATTTTCACTTTTTAGAGTTAAGCAAATGTGACTTTTTTTTGAGTTATTTGTTCTTAGTTGCTTGACAAAGTTAATTTTTATTAATTTTTAATTGTAATGATTAATGGATTTGCTAGATTAAGCGTGTCACCAGAGGTTTTTTGTTAAAAAATAAAACGTTATTTTAACAAATTCAAGACCCAAATTAACGGGAAACGTCTATATCAGTTGGAGACAGAGATGAAGAAGCAAGTTAAAGCAAAACTCCAACAAGAAATCCAGGATCTGCGCGATCGCTTACACCGGGCTGAGGTGGAGTTGTTGGCGCTCAACCCAGACGCCGTGCCAGGTGTAGGACTTGACCCTCCAGCCATGAGGGAGATCAAATCAGACAATCTATTCCTATTGCAAGCGATTCTGGAGAACACTACAGATCTGATGGCGGCGCTGGATTTGAACGGGCGATATATTGCCTTTAATCAAGCCTATAAAACCGAATTTATGAAGATTTTTGGGCGAGATATTGACATCGGTACGAGTTTGATCGATGCCCTGAGCCATTTACCCAATGAACAAGCAAACGCACAGGATATTTGGGGGCGGGCGCTACGGGGTGAAGAGTTTACCGTCATTCAGGAATTTGGCGATAGTCAGCGCGATCGCAATCAGTACCAGCTTACATTTCACAGTATCCGGGATGACCAGGGACAGATCCTAGGCGCTTTACACATTGTTAAGAATCTGAGCCAGATTGAACGGCAAACTCAGCAATCTATCCAAGCGCAAGCCGCCCTACAAGAAAGCGAAGAACGATTCCGCAATGCCTTTGACTATGCGAGGATTGGCATGGCATTGGTTGATCTGGATGGGCGCTTCACGAAAGTTAATCAAAGCTTGTGTGAGATGACTGGTTATTCTGAGTCAGAATTACTTGCCACCACCTTTCAGGCGATTACCCATCCCGACGATGTAGCCGCCGATGTCACCTTGGCAAAACGGTTACTCGCGGGTGAAATCCGCTTCTATCAACTGGAAAAACGCTATATTCACAAACAGGGGCAGATCGTCTGGATTCTGTTAAGTGGTTCTTTGGTTCGTGATTTCCAGGATCAACCGCTCTACTTTATCGCCCAGATTCAAGACATTAGCGATCGCAAATCCACAGAAAAGAGATTACGTCAACATCAACACCGCCTGAAATATCTCCTCACCTCCAGCCCTGCGGTGATTTTTAGTACCCAGCCTGATCCGAATTATAAACTGACCTACATTAGTGAAAATGTCGCGACTATTCTGGGTTACACCCCAGAGCAATTTTTGAACGGGTCAGATTTATGGTTAAATCATATCCATCCTAAGGATATTAACGTGATTCTCCAGGAATTACCCCGGAAATTAAATCAGGGAAATTACTCCTTTGAATACCGTTTCCTCCACGCCGATGGCACCTATCATTGGCTGCTAGATGAAGGAAGGTTAATTCGAGATCAAACGGGTGAACCGATTGAGGTTGTGGGTTATTTCGTGGATATTAGCGATCGCAAACAAGCGGAGTTAGCCCTGAGTCGCAGTCGAGAACTGAAAGAAGCCATTTTTAATGAATCAACTGATGCCCTATTTTTAGTTGATCCAGAGACGGGACTGACGATCGACTGTAATCAACCCGCCGTTGACTTATTTGAAGCGGCTAGCGAAGATGAACTAATTAATATTGAAGGACATACTCTGCAAAAGTACCGATTTACGTCCGCAGAATTATACGCAATCAATCAAAGTATTAATCAGTATGGTATTTGGAGTAAAGAAGTTGAATATTTTACCAAAAAAGGGAAACACTTTTGGGGAAACTTAGCGGTGAAGCGAATCCATGTTGCTGACAGCGCTATTAATTTAGTCCGGGTTACTGATATCACGAACCGTAAAGAAAGGGAAAAAGATCTAAAACTACAGGCTGTGATTACTCGAAACATGGCAGAAGGCATTTGTTTGGTGAGGGCGACTGACGGGCTAATTGTTTATGCTAACCCAAAGTTTGAGCAGATGTTTGGCTATGACCCTGGTGAACTAAACAACCAACCTGCGAAGATTATTAACTATGCAAATAATGAAGTTGATGCCGATAAAGTTCGACAGTTAATTACTCAAAAAATTATTAAAAATGGCGAATATACTTACCAAATCCATAACGTGAAAAAAGATGGAACCCCCTTCTGGTGTCAAGCGACAACGTCTCGTTTTGAGCATCCCGACTATGGCACCGTCATGGTTGCTGTTCAACAAGATATCACCGTGCAAAAGCAAACTCAAGATCAACTCCAAACTTCCCTCAAAGAAAAAGAAGTCTTGCTCAAAGAGATTCATCACCGAGTTAAAAATAATTTGCAAATTGTCAGTAGTCTGCTGCAAATGCAGTCGCGGCGGACTAAAGATGAAGACGTGGCGTTAGTCTTACAAGACAGTCAAAATCGCATTGCCTCGATTGCCCTAGTGCATGAAAAGTTATATCGGTCTGAAAATTTAGCTCAGATTGACTTTGCCCAATATGTTCCCGATTTAATCACTCATTTATTTGATTCTTATAACATCAGTTCCAGTCGAGTTAGAATTTCCTATCAGGTTGAGGATATTGCTCTTGCCATTGACACGGCGATTCCCTGTGGCTTAATTTTAAATGAATTGGTGTCTAATTCTCTCAAATATGCGTTTCCAGAGCATCAGAAGGGAGAAATCAAGATTAAATTTCAACGAAATTTGGAAAATAACTCACTGATCCTGCTTGTCCAGGATAACGGTGTAGGAATTCCCAAATCCTTTGATATTGAAACAACCACGTCATTAGGATTAACCCTGGTTTTAGGATTAGTGGATCAGATCGATGGCACCTTAGACCTCAATTGTGACTCTGGAACTGAATTTACGATTACCTTTAGCAATAAACTCAGAACTCGATAATGTATAGAACGAAGGATCGCCCAATTATGTTTACCAAACCCCCCCCAACCTTCAGCAAAACCCTAAAAATTCTCGTCGTTGAAGATGAGAAAATTATCGCGATTAATCTGAAAGAAAGCTTAGAATCCCTCGGCTATACCGTACCCGCAATCGCAGCGTCGGGAGAAAAAGCGATTGAAAAAGCCACTGAGTTCCGTCCTGATTTAGTGTTAATGGATATCTGGCTCAAAGGCAATATGGATGGGATTGAAGCCGCGCAGCAAATCTGGGAACACCTGAAAATTCCCACAATTTATGTCACCGGACATTCCGATCAAAGTACGGTAGAACGGGCAAAAATTACGGCACCCTTTGGCTATATCCTCAAACCCGTTAAAGAACAGGCACTTTATGTGGCAATTGAAACGGCACTCCAGCGATATGAACGAGAACAACTACTCAGCGCTATTCTCAGAGGGATTGGAGATGGAGTCATTGTTACCGATAACGAGGGTCAGATTCAGTTTCTGAATCAGGTGGCGGAATCCTTAACCGGTTGGCAATTGGCAGAAGCCAGAGATCGGACGTTAACCGAAGTCTTTAATATTATCGATGAAGACACTCGGCAGCCTGTTGGGGATGTCCTCACCAATGTCCTAGAACAAGAGACAATTATTTATTTAGAAGAGCAGATTTTGTTGATCCCTAAGCAGGGAAAGCCGATCCCTGTTGCTGATAGCATTGCTCCGATTAAAAATAACAACGGTGCGATCGCGGGAGCGGTTTTAGTGTTTCGTGATGCCACACAACAGCGTTTAGTCCAGGAACAGAATCGCGCCCTGGAACGTACCCGCCAATTAGAGTATGATATAGCAGAACTGCAATGTTTAGATGTACTCCACGATGACTGTTTAAGTACCGCGTCTTATGAATTGCCAATGTCTCCGGCAAAGATTAAATTGGCAGTTCGGATTCTGGAAACCATCTTAGATCAACAGGGTTTACTCAGTTCGCAATTTCGTGCTGATGCTACCGTTATTGCTCGGTATTGGCAAATTGTCCAGGAGCAAGGCAAGCAAAAGCTCAAGCTCGTGAATGATTTGCTGGATATCCGTGCGATTGAGACAGAGGTTTATCCCTTACAACTAACGTTGATTCAAGTCCCCGATTGGCTTCCTGAGTTAATGCAACCGTTTGCAGCCTGGGCGCAATTTCAGCAGCAACGATTGCATATTGATGTTGATCCGAATTTACCGCCCTTGGGTTCAGATCAGTTAAGTTTGACTCGGATTTTAACAGAGTTACTGAATAATGCATTTAAATACACGCCAGCCGGAGAGGAGATTGGGGTAACAGTGCGGGTTGGGGGGTGTAGAGACGTGACCCTGGAACGTCTGGAAGATGGGGAAGCTGAACCGTTTACTGTTGAGATTCAGGTGAGCAATTCTGGGGTAGAAATTCCCCCAGAGGAACAAGCAAAAATTTTTGAGCCATTCTATCGCATTCCGAGTTCCTATTTCTGGAAACAAGGAGGAACAGGTTTGGGATTGACAGTGGTGAAAACGCTGGTGCATCGACTTCAGGGCAAAATTGATGTCACGAGCGATCGCGACGGAACAAGGTTCACAATTTTTATACCCAATTTACAATCCCCAGGGATGGAGGTGAAGCATGATCATGATCAGTGAACAATGTTTATCGGAAATTGACACAGCAACAATGGCTCGAATTCTGGTGGTGGAAGATGAGAGAATTATTGCACTAAACCTGAAGGAAAACTTAGAAGCTTTGGGTTATGGTGTTGTCGGAATTGCCGCCTCTGGGGAAAAAGCTGTCACCCAAGCTGGGAAACTTCGTCCCGATTTAGTGCTAATGGATATCTGGTTACAGGGGAACCTGGATGGAATTGGCGCGGCGCAACAAATTTGGGATGCGTGGCAAATTCCGGTGATTTATCTAACCGGACATTCTGATAAAATTACCTTGGAACGAGCAAAGATAACTGCCCCCTTTGGTTATATCCTCAAACCTGTAAATGAACGGCAATTATCCGTGGCGATTGAAATTGCCTTGCAGCGCTATGAACGGGAGCAATTTTTGAGTGCGGTGCTGCGGGGAATTGGTGATGGCGTAATTTTAGTCGATCAAGATTGTCGGATTCAGTTTATGAATCGGGTGGCGGAATTGTTAACTGAATGGCAATTTACCGAGGCTAAGAATCGGGAGTTGACGGATGTCTTTCAACTCATTGATATCCAAACCAAACAGCCTGTGAACAACTCAGTGACGTTGGCATTACAAGAGGATCGATTGGTTTATCGTACCGATGATCATGTCCTAATTACCAAGACAGGTGAACCAATCGCGATCGCAGACAGTGCTGCACCGATTCGGGATAATCAGGGGGATCTCGCGGGGGTAGTAATGGTGTTCCAAGATATACGCGATCGCAAACAAGCCGAAACTGCACTGCGCCAACAGTTAGCGAGGGAACAACAACTTAACCAGTTCCAACGGCAATTTATTCATACGGTTTCCCATGAATACCGCACCCCGCTTTCGATTATTCAAGCCTCAACCTTCCTCATTGAAGCCGATAGTTCATCGCTGCAATCGGAGAACAAGCGAGTCAATTGCCAGCGGATTAAACAGGCGGTCAAATATATGGTGGGATTGCTGGAAGATGTATTAACCTTTGGTCAAGCCGAAGCGGGTCAACTGATCCTTGATCCGATGCCTTTAGATTTAAACCTTTTCTGTCAACAACTCATCGACGAATACCAACTCATTGCCAGTGATCAAGCTCAAATAACCTGGAGCAGTTGCGGTAAAGGTCAAACCGCTTATCTGGATAAAAAAATCCTGCAACTGATTGTGAGGAATTTACTCACCAATGCTTTGAAATATTCTCCAGGAAATAGTCCTGTTTATCTAACCCTAACCTGTGAAGATGATCGGCTTATAGTAGAGGTGAACGATAACGGCATTGGTATTCCACCCGAGGAACAACCTTATATCTTGGAGCCATTCCGCCGCGCCAGTAATGCAGGGACAGTCCGAGGTTCAGGGATGGGGTTAGCCATTGTCAAGAAAGCTGTTGATTTACACGGGGGAACATTGTCATTTGAGAGTGTCTTGGGTGTTGGTACAACGTTTACCGTTGTCTTACCTTTTCCCGAAGAATCAGTCTAATCATTAGTCATGAGTCCTTTGTCATTCGTCATTTGTAATATATAGCATTTCCAAGCTGTATGTGAAAATCTTACCCCTCCCAAACCCTGGGAGCATCCCGTTTTGGACAAAGCATTACCTAAGGCAACGCAATTCCAAGGGTTTCAGCCCTATTCAAAGAGCCAACATGCCAAATTGGGATGCTCCCCAAACCCTCCCCTTAGCAAGGGGAGGGCAGGGGCTCACAAGGGTAGGTTTTTTACTTTGATGGTAGAATGGAGGTGAGACAAG